>NZ_LSZO01000059.1 GCF_001580025.1 Ventosimonas gracilis
GAATTTTGGGCGCAGCCCGAAGGGACGGGGCAGATTTTGTGCGCCGCTGTGTTGCTCGTCGCTCATTTGCATGAGCAAATTTCGCTTCTCGCGCCTTGCTGCGCACAAAATCTGCCTCCGTCGCGGCCACGTTTGAAGTGGGAACAGACCCTAGGTGACGCGCCAGCCGCAGACCCTCAAATGCGGCTTTGCCGGTGTAGCGCCTTAGAGCTTGATCCAGGTCGCTTTCAGTTCGGTGTACTTGTCAAAAGCGTGCAGGGATTTGTCGCGGCCATTGCCGGATTGCTTAAAGCCGCCAAAGGGCGCGGTCATATCACCGGCATCGTACTGATTCACCCAGACGCTGCCGGAACGCAGCGCCCGCGCCGTCTGATGCGCCTTGGACAGGTTGGATGTCCAAAGCCCTGCACCCAGTCCGTAGAGCGTGTCGTTGGCAATGCGGATGGCGTCTTCTACGCCGTCAAACTCAATCACTGACAGCACCGGGCCGAAGATTTCTTCGCGGGCGATTTTCATCGAGTTGGTCACCCCGTCAAAAATCGTTGGCTCAACGTACAGCCCGCCGCTTTCTTGCATCACGCGGTTGCCGCCCACCAGCACTTTCGCGCCTTCGGCTTTGCCCGCTTCGATATAAGACAGTACGGTATTGAGCTGCTGGTTGTCGGCGAGCGCCCCTACGTTGGTTTGTGGATCAAGCGGGTTGCCGGGCTTCCAAGCCTTGATGGCCGCAACCACCATCGGCAAAAAGCGCTCCTTGATGGATTTTTCCACCAACAGGCGGGAACCTGCGGTGCAGACTTCACCTTGGTTAAAGGCAATGCCGGTCGCAACGGCAGCGGCGGCCTCTTCCAGGTCTTTGGCATCGGCGAAGACGATATTCGGGCTTTTGCCGCCGGCTTCCAGCCAAACGCGCTTCATGTTCGACTCGCCTGCGTAAACCAATAGTTGCTTGGCGGTGCGGGTGGAGCCGGTAAAGACCAGCGTATCGACATCCATATGCAGCCCCAGCGCTTTGCCGACCTTGTGACCAAAGCCAGGCAGCACGTTGAGCACGCCGTTCGGCAGACCCGCCTCGGTCGCAAGCGCAGCAATGCGAATGGCGGTCAGCGGGGATTTTTCCGAGGGTTTGAGCACCACCGAGTTGCCGCTGGCGAGCGCAGGTCCCAGTTTCCAGCAAGCCATCATCAACGGGAAGTTCCACGGCACCACGGCAGCAACCACGCCAACCGGCTCGCGCGTAATCAGCCCCAACTGCTCGCGTGGAGTGGGCGCGATTTCGTCATACAGCTTGTCGGTGGCTTCGGCGCTCCAGCGGATGGCCTCTGCCGAACCTGGAATATCGACCGCAAGCGCATCGCTGATGGGCTTGCCCATGTCCAAGGTTTCCAGCAGCGCGAGTTCTTCGGCGTGCTCTTCCAGCAAATCGGCAAAACGGCACAAAACCTGTTTACGCTCGGCGGGAGCCATCTGCGACCAAGTACCGCTGTTAAAGGTAGCGCGGGCGCTGGCAATCGCACGATCCGCATCACTGCTGTCACAACTTGAAACTTGTGCCAGCGTGCGCCCGTCAATCGGGCTAATGCAGGCAAAGGTTTCGCCGGAATCAGCCGCCGTGTAAGCGCCGTTAATATAGGCGCGGCCTTCAATCTGAAGGGTTTCGGCACGTTTTTGCCAATCGGCAAAGGTAAGCCCACTCATTGTTATCATCCTCTTGTTGTTTACCCGCAAAAGCCGCGGGCGCGAAAAACGCTGACACTAACCTTTAAGCTACGTATTTTTCAACTCCCGTTGCTTAACTTGCAGGAGAGTGAAACAAAAAACCCGCCGATGGCGGGTTTTTGACGCAACAGAAGCCTTATTTAATTTTGGCTTCTTTGTAAATCACGTGCTTGCGCAGTACCGGGTCGAATTTTTTAATCTCGATTTTATCCGGCGTGGTGCGCTTGTTTTTGTCGGTGGTGTAAAAATGACCGGTTCCGGCGCTGGAGACCAGACGAATCAGTTCACGAGGCATGGTGTTCTCCCTTAGATTTTTTCGCCGCGCGCGCGCAGCTCAGCGAGGATGGTATCAATCCCGCGCTTGTCAATCACACGCATGCCCTTGGCAGAGACGCGCAGACGCACAAAGCGGTTTTCAGATTCAACCCAGAAGCGGTGGTATTGCAGGTTCGGCAAAAAACGACGGCGCGTTTTGTTGTTGGCGTGGGAAACGTTGTTTCCACTCATTGGCCCCTTGCCGGTGACTTGACAAACTCTAGACATGACAGTTTCAGCCCTTTTGCAGCGCATGCCGAACCCGGCATGGGTCGCGGCGAAAATAAATAAAGCGGCAGACAAGCCACCCGAAAAATAGGCGCGAATTTATAGCAGAAAGCTAAGTCTTCGGCAAGGAAAAATTGGCTTTCCTTGCCCTAGGGTCTGCTCCCGCTTCAAACGCGAGCCGCGCTGCTGCTCAAAATTTCGCCAGACTAGGCGCAGCATGCAGCCAATGTGTACAACCTTGGCAAAGGCTGCAACAACGTATGGCGAAATTTTGCGCGCAGCCCGAAGGGACGGGCCAGATTTTGTGCGCTGCGGTGTTGCTCGTCGTTCATTTGCATGAGCAAATTTCTCTCCTCGCGCCTTGCTGCGCGCAAAATCTGGCTCCGTCGCGGCCACGTTTGAAGCGGGAACAGACCCTGCCCCAGAAAGCAAAAAGCCTCCCAGTTACGGGAGGCTTTGCGTTGGTAGCTGCCTTTGCCTTTTTTCGGTTTTTCCTGCCGACTGCGAAACAGTGGCTTGGCGATAAGGGCTTTGGCGTGGTTTATTCGCTTGGCTTTATCTGTCACCTTAAGTCTTCCTCGCTGAATCTAAAGGGTCGCGCAGCATGGCGTTTGGCGAACACAAAATCAATGCGGTATTACCCTCGCCCGCTTGCGGGCGAGGGGAGAAAGCAGCGGCTAAGGACACTCTGAACACCTTATCGAGGAAAACCCGCCCATGAAACGTCCCTTTTTTCGTTTGACGACGTGCCTTATCGCTTGCCTCACCGCGCTGCTGAGTGCTTGTTTGCCAGGAAATTCTTTTATGAACAAACGTATCCGCGCCACAGAATTTTTCAAGGATCGCTATCTGCTGATGGCCCAGGCCATCGAACAGAACAACATGGCCCAGTTAAAGCAACTGGGGCGCGGTCAGGACTTGAGCCAGAAAGGCGAGCAAGATATGGATCTGATGTGGTTCGCCATTGCCCGCAAGAACTTTGATGCCATTCGTACCTTGGTGGAATTGGGCGTAGACCCGGAGAAGCAACCCGCCGACGGCATCGGTACGGCACTGGACCTTGCTTTTATGATGCAGGACGACACGCGCTATCTTGAGGCCATGCTTGATGGTGGGCTATCACCAAATTACGCCGACAACCCACCGCCGATGCTCCATCGTGGGGTGGCTGGCGGGTTGGCGCACGTCAAATTGTTGCTGCAACGCGGCACCCGTCTTGACGACCGTACTCCCAACGTGCGCAGAACCGCCTTGCTTGAGGCCATCACCAGGGTCAAACCCGATATTGCCATTTACTTATTGCAACAAGGTGCGGATTTCAATGCGTACACGGTCATTGGTGTCACGCCCGCTTGGGCGGTGTATCTGGAAGTCAAAGACGGTCAACCGGGTCATCCTGTGCACACCCAATTTTTGGCACTACGCGATCTGATGATAGAAAAAGGTGCCAAATGGCCGCCTGATTCTCCGCTTGAAGTGCGCGAGCAAATGCGCGCGCGCGGCGAAACCCCACTCGTTCCGCCCAGCCAGTCGCGCTGAACAAGTGCTTGCCTGTGTATGGAGGAAAGCCTGCCCATGAAACGTCCCTTTTTTCGTTTTACGACTGGCCTTGTTGCTTGCCTCACCGCGCTGCTGAGTGCTTGTCTGTCAGGAAGCCCTTTGACGAACAAACGTATCCGCGCCACAGAATTTTTCAAGGATCGCTATCTGCTGATGGCTCAGGCCATCGAACAGAACAACATGGCCCAGTTAAAACAACTGGCGCGCGGCCAGGACTTGAGCCAGAAAGGCGACCAAGATATGGATCTGCTGTGGTTCGCCATTGCCCGCAAGAACTTTGATGCCATTCGTACCTTGGTGGAATTGGGCGTTGACCCGGAGAAACAAGCCGCCAACGGCATCGGTACGGCACTGGACCTTGCTTTTATGATGCAGGACGACACGCGCTATCTTGAGGCCGTGCTTGACGGTGGGCTATCACCAAATTACGCCGACAACCCACCGCCGATGCTCCATCGTGGGGTGGCTGGTGGGTTGGCGCACGTCAAATTGTTGCTGCAACGCGGCACCCGTCTTGACGACCGTATTCCCAGCGTGCGCAGAACTGCCTTGCTTGAGGCCATCACCAGGTTCAAACCCGATGTTGCCATTTACTTATTGCAACAAGGTGCGGATTTCAATGCGTACACGGTCATTGGTGTCACGCCCGCTTGGGCGGTGTATCTGGAAGTCAAAGACGGTCAATCGGGTCATCCTGTGCACACCCAATTTCTGGCACTACGCGATCTGATGATAGAAAAAGGTGCCCAATGGCCGCCTGATTCTCCGCTTGAAGTGCGCGAGCAAATGCGCGCGCGCGGCGAAACCCCACTCGTTCCGCCCAGCCAGACGCGCTGACTTATCCCGATCATCCATAATCAGGTCAGACATGGAGCCGTCCGACAATTTTGCCTATTGCTTAGGCACTGCCAATCTGCTTTTGAGAACAGTACCCGTAATGAAAGATAAAAAAGCCAGGAGATATAAAAATGAAATATAAACAAGTAGGGTTCAGCATGGGGATTGCAGTCCCCAGGCTTGGTAATTTTGCTGACATATCTTCAATTAAAAAAGAAATAGCTACTTATGTTGAGTCTATTTTGCCAAAAATAAATATTGAAGACCTATCGGGATGGAAGCTGACTTTTCACACTACTTACGCATGCACAGACTTCATTGGGGTTTATAAAAAATTTCTACGATACCCTTCAGATAGAGAATACGTAATTTCGATTGCCATCGCCATTCCCGATAATACGCAAGCGCCTTATGGTATACCGCCTAGAAGAGATGGAACAATTGGCTCTTTTCGTCCAGCAAGAAGCAACCGCTCCCATCTTTTGGATCCTGAGTATGATAAATATGACAATCTTGACCAATATATTCTTGCGGCAGCAATAAAGGCGATAGACCTCGGCTTCACCAAAGGCTTCACTTGTTACGGTAAGAAAATAAAATTTCAAGATTTATAATGACTCGCACATTACCCTGCCCTCATATAGCCTTTCAGCGACGAGGGGATTTTTGGTAAATCGAAAAACAAGAGAATACGCAATAAAATACAAACAAATAAGGAGATATGAAAATGAAAAGTAAACCAAAAGTTACAGATTTCAAATTAGGCAGCATTTTTTTCGTTCCATTCCGAGACGGCGTAAACGGCGTATTCGGATACGTAAAATATGACTGTAATACCCGCAGCAATCCAAAGAGTATTAACTTGCCGCTCGCCGACATTTACAATCGAGTCTGCCGATTGGATGAGTGGTCGGAAGATATCAAGCAAGAAGAAATAAAAATTCACGACATGATTTTAAGTCTTGTGAATCACTTCCATAAGTCATATTTCAACACAAGACCTATGGTGCTAACCGATTATCACACAGACATTATTCACCCGGTTAAATATGGATTCTTTAAAATAGGCACCAAGAAGCTTTGGTATGATGCCGATGCAAAAGACGTCGTCTATCCTGATAGTGATGAGCAATACAGAGAAGTAGAAATGGCACTAGCCCCTTACGACCAGGCTTATATAGAAGCCATTTTCATTGGTATAAATGTTAAATATGGCGATGAGATCCCTGGTTTTGATCGGGAAGACTAGGGTTCGATCTCGTCGCTATGCTTTATTCTTTTTTCACGCTATTTGCAGCAGGGCATTGAGGGCAATAGAGGCTTTTATGACCACACAACATTACAAAATCGACCTCTTTGCCTATTGCTTAGGCACTGCCAATCTGCTTTTGAGAACAGTACCCGTAATGAAAGATAAAAAAGTTAAACAAGTAAGAGCCATCATGCCGATATCAGTCCCTGGGATTTGGAATTTTGCTGACATGGGCCCAATTGAGCGAAAAGTAAATACTTATATTGATTCTATTTTGCCAAGAATAAACATTGAAGATATATCGGGATGGAGGCTGCTTTTACACATTAATTCCGTATGCTCAGACCTCATTTCGGTTTATAAAAAATTCCTACGGTATCCTTCAGATCGAGAATACGTGATTTACTTACCATCCCTATCCCCGATAATACGCAAGCGCCTTATGGCATGCCGCCTGGGCGAGATGGAACGATTGGCCATTTTCGTTCAATAAGAGACAGAGGCAAGCAATCCCATCTTTTGGAGCCTGAGTATGATCAATATGATGATCTCAACCAATATATTCTTGCGTCAGCAATAAAGGCTATAGACCTTGGCTTCACCAAAGGTTTCACTTGCTATGGGAAGAAAATAAAATTTCAAGATTTATCATGTTCGCATAGGACTCTCCCCGCATAGAAATACTAATGAAATATAAACAACCAAGGAAATATATAAATGAAAGATAAAAAAGTTAAACAAGTAAGCATCGGCCTGGGGATTGAAGTCATTGGGCTTCGTAAGTTTGCTAACGTATTTTCAATTGACAAAAAAATAGCCACTTATGTTAAGTCTATTTTGCCAAGAATAAACATGGAAGACCTATCGGGATGGAGGCTACAACTCCACATTAGCTACCTACCCACAGACTTCATTAGCGTTTATAAAAAATTTCTACGGTATCCTTCAGATAGAGAATACGTGATTTCGATTGGCATCCCCATCCCCGATAATACGCAAGCGCCTTATGGCATGCCGACTGGCGAAGATGGAAAAATTAGCCTTTTTTGTCGTTCAGCAAGTGGCAAACACAGCCATCTTTTATATCCTGAGTATGATCAATATGACAATCTTAACCAATATATTCTTGCGTCAGCAATAAAGGCGATAGACCTTGGCTTCACCAAAGGTTTCACTTGTTACGGTAAGAAAATAAAATTTCAAGATTTATAATGCTCGCATAGGACTCTCCCCGTATAGAAATACTAATGAAATATAAACAATCAAGGGAACATATAAATGAAAGATAATAAAGTTAAACAAGTAAATGTCAATATGGGGATTGAAGTCATTGGGCTTCTTAATTTTGCTGACGTATTTTCAATTAACAAAAAATAGATACTTATGTTGAGTCTATTTTGCCAAGAATTAACATGGAAGATCTATCGGGATGGAAGCTATCTTTCAGCATTGCTTACCGATGCACAGACTTCATTGCAATTTATAAAAAATTTTTACGGTATCCTTCAGATAGAGAATACGTAATTTCATTTTCCATCCCCATCCCCGATAATACACAAGCGCCTTATGGCATGCCGCCTGCCGTAGATGGAAGAATTGGCTATTTTCATCCAGGAAGAAGCAACAGCTCCCATCTTTTGAATCCTGAGTATGATCAATATGACAATCTTGACCAATATATTCTTGCGGCAGTAATAAAGGCGATAGACCTTGGCTTTACCAAAGGTTTCACTTGTTATGGAAAGAAAATAAAATTTCAAGATTTATAATGACTCGCATGGTCTTTCAGCGACGAGGGGATTTTTTGACAAATCGTAAAAAACAAGGTAATCCGCAATGAAATATAAAAAATTCAGGAGATATAAAAATGAAAGATAAAAAAGTTAAACAAGTAGGAGTCAGTATGGGGCTTGAAGTCCTTGGGCTCAATGATTTTGTTGACACATCTTCAATTAGAAAAAAAATAAAGACTTATATTGAGTCTATTTTGCCAAGAATCAACATGGAAGACCTATCGGGATGGAGGCTAACTTTCTTCATTAATTACCGGCACACAGATCTCATTGGGGTTTTTAAAAAATTTTTCCGGTATCCTTCAGATAGAGAATACGAAATTTCGATTGCCATGCCCATCCCCGATAATACGCAAGCACCTTATGGCATGCCGTCTGCCAAAGATGGAAGAGTTGGCGATTTTCTTCCAATAAGAAGCGACCGCTTCCATCCTTTGGATCCTGAGTATCATAAATATGACAATCTTGACCAATATATTATTGCGTCAGCAATAAAGGCGATAGACCTTGGCTTTACCAAAGGGTTCACTTGTTACGGTAAGAAAATAAAATTTCAAGATTTATAATGACTCTCCACTCATATCGCCTGATGGTACGCAAGCGTTTATTGGCACCGACAGGACTGGTGCGCACGCTGACCGGGGTAAACCGGCCAAAACCGCCCGATAGCGGGCGGTTGGGTGAGGTTTTGCCAAATAACAGATACCGATTCATTCGTTACAAAACCAAAACCGGACTTGTTATTAAGGTTGCCTAAAGGTTAAGCGGCTTGCCGGAGAGCGCAAGACAGAGTTCGGTAAGCCCCACCCACGGATCGCCTGCGGCTCTTCCTTTGATTTGCGCGTCGATTTGAGCCGCTTGCACCCGCATTGAAGCGAGCGGAGGCTTTCTTTGCAGGGCACGGGTGATAAGTGGGCGGCGTTTTTCGCGTATCGGTGGGCGGATATTGGCGAAGGCTTGATTGAGCGAGCCTTGCGCGGCGGCTAGATTTGCCAAAATGCGTATTTCCCGCGCCAATGCCCAGAGGATGACAATGCTCTCTACGCCTTCGTTGCGCAGTCCGTGCAGGGTGCGCAGTGTGTGTACGGCATCGCCGTTTAAAGCGCTATCGATCAGGCCAAAGACATCAAAGCGGGCGCTGTCGGCTACTGCGCTTTGCACCGTTGCTGCGTCCAGATGACTGTTTGGCGCAAGCAGTTTGAGTTTTTCGATTTCCTGCGCGGCGGCGAGCAGGTTGCCTTCTACCCGTGCGGCGAGCAGTTCTACCGCGTCCTTATCGGCGCTGATGCCGGATGCGCTAAGGCGCTGTTGTATCCAGAGCGGCAGCGCGGCGGCCTCAAGCGGCCAGATGGGTACAAAGCAAGCACTTTTGTGCTCAAAGAGCGCTTTGCACCATTTGCTTTTTTGCGTGTTGCTGTCCAGCTTGGGCAGGGTCAGCAGCAGGATTTTGTCCGCAGGCGGTTGATTTAAGTATTCGAGCAATAGCGCCGCGCCTTTGTCGCCAGGTTTGCCGCTTTGCAGTCGCACATCGAGCAGCGTTTTTTCGGCAAACAGGGAGAGGCTCGCGCCTGCCTCGTAGAGTCTGCCCCAATCAAAGCCACTGTCTGCGTTCAGCACTTGGCGTTCGTTAAAACCCGCCTGCTTGCAGGCCGCACGGATGGCATCAAGCGCTTCTTGCACCAGCAGCGGCTCGTCACCACTGATGGCATAGAGCGGTGCCAGCGTGCCGCCCGCCAGTTGTTTGGGCAATTGTGGCAGATTAAGTTTCACTGCGCCTCGGCGGCATCCAAGGCGCGCTGGCGGCGCAAGGCTTCTTCCTCTGCTTGCTTTTGTTCGGCGCGGCGCTGCCAGCTATCCAAGGTTTGCGGTGTTAAGGCTTGCAGGCGCAGCAGCAGTTGCTCGATCAGTTCGCGGCGCATTTCGACTTCCAACTGGTCTTGCTCGCCACTGCCGGCGGCAATATTGTTGTCATCTTGCAGATAGATGCGGCGAACTTGCAGGGAGTCTTCACTTAATAACAGGCGGTTTTTGCCCAGCAGTTGCCAGTCAAGCTCAAGCAGCAGTTCGATTTCGTTGGTCTGTGCGCTGCCGCCACGACCGAGCGCCCGTGAGCTCTGTTTTTCTTCCACTAAAACCAGCGTAGGGAAAGCGCCAGCGCGAACCTCTACTTGCCGTTTTTGCAGCGCTTCTTGCAATTGCTTGGCCGTCTGTCCATAGCGGTTACGCGCTTCGATGGCGATTTCACTGATGGCAAATTGGCTGGCATCCATGCCGCGCAGATGAAAACCGCAAGCGCTGAGCAGGCCGATCACACAGAGTAAGGCGTATTTTTTCATGCCGTTAAGACCTTTAGTTAGCCACGATATTAACCAGCTTGCCCGGCACAAGGATGACCTTGCGCACGGTAAGCCCTTGCAAAAAGTGCCGGGTTTTTTCATCGGCCAATGCGCCGCTTTCAATCTGCTCGCGGCTGGCATCGGCGGCAACTTCCAAGTAACTGCGCAGTTTGCCGTTGATCTGGATCACCAGTTGCAGGCGCTCTTGCAGCAATGCGGCTTCATCACAGGCAGGCCAAGCGGCATCGATAATATCGCCCGTCTGCCCTAAGTGTTGCCAGAGCGCCTGGCAGATATGCGGGCAAATCGGCGCGAGCAGCAGCAGCGCGGTGACCAGGCCTTCTTGCAGTAGCGCGCGGTTTTGTGCGCCCTCGCCTGAGATTTTTTCCAGCACGTTCATCAGCCCCATCACTTGGGCAATGGCGGTGTTGAATTTGTGTTCACTGCTGATGTCGTAGCTGGCCTGTTTGATGGCGCTGTGAATGGCGCGGCGGACGGCTTTTTGCTCGTCATCCAAATTTTTTATATCCAGTGAACCGGCCGGTTCGCTGTTGATATGGCGATAAGCCAGCCGCCAAATGCGCCGCAAAAAGCGGCTGGCGCCTTCGACACCGGCATCGGACCATTCCAGCGAAGCCTGCGGGGGCGCGGCGAACAGCATAAACAAGCGGCAGGTGTCCGCGCCGTATTGCTCCATCATCGCTTGTGGGTCTACCCCGTTGTTTTTCGACTTGGACATTTTTTCCATGCCGCCGATGGCGACCAATGCGCCGTCGCTTTTCAATACGGCGCTTTTGATTTTGCCTTTGCTGTCGCGGGTGACTTCCACGTCCGCCGGATTAAACCAGTCTTTCGCGCCATTGGCTTGCTCGCGGTAGTAGGTTTCGGCAATCACCATGCCTTGGGTGAGCAGGTTTTTAAAAGGCTCGTCGGAATTGACCAGCCCTTCATCACGCATCAGTTTGTAGAAGAACCTTGCGTAGAGCAGGTGCAAAATCGCGTGTTCAATGCCACCGATATATTGGTCAACCGGCAGCCAGTAGTTAGCGGCCTTGGGGTCGAGCATGCCTTCGCTGTAGTGCGGGCAGCAGTAACGTGCGTAGTACCAGGAGGATTCGACAAAGGTATCCATCGTATCGGTTTCGCGCCGCGCGGGTTTGCCGCTGGCAGGGCTCTGGCACTGATAAAACTGCGGCATTTTGGCGAGCGGCGAGCCGCTGCCGTCCGGCAGCAGGTTTTCTGGCAGGCGCACCGGCAGGTCTTCAGCAGGAACGGTCAATGCGCCTAGCTGTTCGTCGTGAATAATGGGAATCGGGCAGCCCCAATAACGCTGGCGGCTGATGCCCCAGTCGCGCAGACGGTATTGCACGCGAGCCTCGCCCAGACCTTTGGCTTTGAGCATGGCTTCAATGGCATCGAAGGCATCAGCAAAGCCAAGCCCATCAAGCTCGCCCGAGTTAATCAGTGTGCCTTGTTCGGCGTAAGCCTCTTGCCAAGCTGCGGGCGTGGTTTCACCGGCTGAAGTACGGATCACCAGTTTGATCGGCAGGCCGTATTGGCAGGCAAAGGCAAAGTCGCGCTCATCGTGCGCCGGAACGGCCATCACCGCGCCTTCGCCATAACCCATCAGTACGTAGTTGGCGACCCAAACGGGCAGGCGCTCATCGGTTAACGGATGACGCACAAAAAGGCCGCTCGCCATGCCCTTTTTCTCTTGGCTGGCCTGCGCCGCCTCAGACACGCCGCCTTTTTTGCATTCGTCGATAAAGGCTTGCAGCTCGGGGTTGTTTTGCGCAGCTTGAGCGGCTAACGGATGCTCGGCGGCTACGGCGACATAGGTCGCGCCCAGCAGCGTATCCGGCCTGGTGGTGAAGACTTTAAGCTGCCCGCCACGGCCTATGCTGGCTTGGTCATAGGGAAAGCTGATGTCCATCCCGCGCGATTTGCCAATCCAGTTGCGCTGCATGGTTTTTACCGATTCCGGCCAGCCGGGCAGCTCATCCAGGCCGCTTAGCAGTTCTTCGGCGTAGTCGGTGATGCGAAAGTAATACATGGGGATTTCGCGTTTTTCCACCAACGCGCCGGAACGCCAGCCGCGTCCGTCAATCACTTGCTCGTTGGCAAGCACGGTTTGGTCGACCGGGTCCCAGTTGACCGTGCCGTTTTTGCGGTAAATCAACCCTTTTTGGTACAGACGGGTAAACAGCCACTGTTCCCAGCGGTAGTAGTCTTCTTTGCAAGTGGTGACTTCGCGCGACCAGTCAATCGCCAGCCCCAGCCGCTTAAGCTGCGCCTTCATATGCTCGATATTGGCGTAAGTCCATTCGGCTGGCGGGCGTTTGTTTTGCAGCGCGGCATTTTCCGCCGGCATGCCGAAGGCATCCCAACCCATCGGCTGCAATACGTTTTTGCCCAACATGCGCTGGTAACGCGCTATCGCATCGCCGATCGCGTAGTTGCGCACATGCCCCATATGCAGCTTGCCGCTGGGGTAAGGCAGCATCGACAGGCAATAAAACGGCTCTTTGTTTTCGTCCTCGTGCACCTCAAAGCATTTTTGTTGCTCCCAATGCGCTTGCACGGCGGCTTCGAGGGTTTGCGGTTGGTAGTCTTCTGGGATTATTTCGGACATGACGGGAAAAGGCTGGCAGTTTGTGAAAAGTCCGCCAGCATACCCGAGTCGCCTTGTGCTGTGCAGGGCTTACTGTGTCCCAACCCCTTCCCCGCAAGCGGGCAAGGGGAGCCAAGGCGTTTATTTCTGGTAGAAAGTATTTGGCAACCAAGTCGCTATATCGGGCAGCAGTCCGATCAGCAGCAAGGTCAGCAGCATAATGCCGACAAAGGGCCAGATGGAGCGGTAAATATCGGATAACCCAATCCCCGGCGGGGCCAGTGCGCGCATCATAAACAGGTTGTAGCCAAAGGGCGGGGTGATATAGGCAATCTGGCAAGTAATGGTATAGAGCACGCCGTACCAGACCAAATCAAAGCCCAGTTTTTGCACCAGCGGGATATAGAGCGGGGCGACGATCACCAGCATGGCGGTATCGTCCAAAAACATGCCCATCAGCAAAAAGGAGACCTGCATCAGCACCAGCACTTGCCAAGGCGCAAGCCCCAAGTCGCCCAAAAAGAAGCGCTCGATGGATTTAACCGCACCCAGGCCGTCAAATACTGCGCCAAAACAGAGCGCGGCAATCAAAATCCACATAAACATGCAGGTAATGCCAAGGGTTTTTTGCAGCACTTCGTTCCACAGTTTGAAACTTAAGCGCCCGCGAAACCAGGCAATCAAGGCCGATGAAATTGCGCCGACGGCGGAGCTTTCCACCAAACTCGCGCGACCGCTTAAAAACAGCCACATCATCAGCGCAAAAATACCGAGCGGGGCAATGCCGGCAGAGAGCAGGCGGATTTTTTGCGCAAACGGCACATTGCGTTCTTCTGCCGGTAGCGCAGGCCCCAGTTTGGGATTGATTCGGCAGCGCAGCCAAACATAAAGGCCCATCAGCACCGCCATCATCAGCCCGGGCAGCACGCCCGCCAGCCAAAGCTGGCCGACCGGCACACGCGCAATCATGCCGTAGAGGATCAGCACCACCGAAGGCGGCAGCAAAATACCCAAGGTGCTGCCGCCCTGCACTACGCCGGTCATCATCTGTTTATCGTAGCCACGGCGCAAAAGCTCCGGCAGAGCAATGGTAGCGCCAATGGCAAGCCCTGCCACCGACAGGCCGTTCATGGCGGAAATAATCACCATCAGCCCAACCGTACCCAGCGCAAGACCACCGTTGAGCGAACCCATCCAGACATGAATGGCCTTGTACATGTCCTCGGCAATGCCGGATTCGGACAGCATATAGCCCATAAACACGAACATCGGCACGGTGAGCATGGGATACCACTTGACCAGCTTCATCGCCGAGGCAAAGCCCATTTGCGAACCGCCGTCGCCCCACAGCAAAAAGGCGGCGACCACGCCGACAAAGCCAATCACGGCAAACACGCGCTGCCCGGTCAACAGCAGCACCATCATGCCGGCGAACATGGTTATCGCTATCAGCTCGTAACTCATTGGATGGGCTTCCCGCGCAGTACCGCAATATCTTTAATCAGCGCGGAACTCGCCTGCGCCAGCATCATCAGCACGCCAAAGGTCATGATGATTTTTATCGGTGCCATATAGGGGCGCCAAGCGCTAAAACTTCTTTCTTTAAATTCAATGGCATAAATACTGCTGCTGATGCCGCCGTAGAGCATAAAACCTAAAAATACCAGCAGCGCGGTAATGGTCAGCACGTCAAAAGCGGCGCGTTTTTTGATAGACCAATTGCTGTAGAACAAATCCATCCGCACATGGTCGCCGCTCTGCATGGCAAAGGCACCGCCCAACATGTAGTAGGCGGCCATCACAAACTGCGCCGATTCGAGCGTCCAGTTGGCGGGCAGGCGCAGCATTTTCGATAGGGATGAGTAGAACAAAATCGCCGTGATAACAAAAATCAGGTACATGGCCAGCAAACCCACGCGCCGATTAAAGCCATCGACCCAGCGCACATAACGGCAAACAAGTTCAGGCATGGTTTTTCCTTTTATTATTGATCATGTTTTTATCGACAACCCAAGCTCTTACTGTATGGGACAGGCCGCCCTGCCCGCAACCCTAAGCCAAGACCCTAAGGCAAGATACAACGCACAAGTTGGCGCTGGCAGCAGGAATTACTTACAGTAGGCAGTTAAGACTTGCCATTGGCAAGAATGGAAACTTGGCTCGCGGCAAGCCAGACAATACAGGGAATCGTTCCATGCAGTCGGATAAGCCCTTATCCCCCCCCAAGCTCTGGCGCACCTTGCTGGCAGCACTGGCGATGCTGTTTGGCATCAGCAGCATTGTGGTCTGGTGCTGGTATTTGCTCGACCAATACCAAAAGCATGAACACCAGCACCGCTTTGAACTGAATGTACAGGCACTGAGCGAGATTTTACAGGCACGCATGCGCTCTTACGAAATGGTGCTGCGCGGCGTATCGACCGCCTTTGTGGGCAAGGATGCCGACAAACTGTCTTTGGCGCAGTGGAAGCAGGTCACCGACCAGTTGCGCGTACAGGAGCTATACCCAGGCATCAGCTCAGTGGTATGGGCGCGTTATCTGCGTGACGCCGAGCAAAGCGACTTTCTGGCGCATACTTATGGAGACTTTCGGATATTTCCTGAAGGTAGGCGCCCTCAGTACCTGCCCATTAAATTTATCAGTCCGCTTAACGAAAGCACCAGCGCCGTACTTGGGCTGGACTTATTAACCCATCCACAACAAAAACAGGCCATCCTTGAGGCCGTTGATGAAGGCCGTGCGGGGCTGTCCGAACCGCTGGATTTATACGAGCTGTCCCCCGATGAACCGAGCAAGCGACTAGGGTTAATCATGTATTACCCGGTTTACCGTAACGGCATGGTGCCTGCTACAGCAGAAGAACGCCGCACCGCTCACCTTGGCATGACCGATGCGGCCTTTCGCAGTAATGAACTTGCCGAGGGTATTTTTGGCTCACGCTTGCGACTGTTTCATATCACCGCCCACGATGTTAAAGCCAATCGGCAAATTTTTGACAGCAGCCAAACACAACCTCTGAATGCGCCTCCCGGCTGGCAGCCCACACTCTCGGTGCAGTTGGATTTACCGCTGTACGGACGCACTTGGCGTCTGACCATCCACAGTACGCCGGAATACGAACAAGTACTGGTCTCTCGCAGCCAAGATCTGGTGCTGTTGATGGGGCTGTCTACCGCCGTGCTGGTAGCATTACTGACCGGTGCTTTTGTCTGGCAGCGAGACCGGCAAATGTACGCCAGTGAAAAAGTCTCGCAACATCTGCATGAACAGGCCGAACAACTGATACTCGCCAACCGCTACAAAACCGAATTTCTCGCCAACATGTCGCACGAGTTGCGCACGCCGCTTAACAGCATCCTGATATTAAGCGACCAGTTGCGTCAGAACAGCAGCGGCAATTTGAGCGACAAGCAAGCGCGTCACGCCGATATTGTCTACCGCGCAGGCAGTGACCTGTTGGGGCTGATTAACGATGTGCTGGATTTAGCCAAGGTCGAAGCCGGACGCATGCAAATTGCCATGGAGCCGCTTAATTTGCAGGATTTACTGGTGGACCTGGATGCCGCCATGCGCCCACTCGCTGAAGCCAAGGGATTGCACCTGTACATCCCCAAACTGGACAGCCAAAGTGACGTGCCGCAACGTGTTTTTACCGACCAGGTGCGCCTGCATCAGATACTGCGCAACCTGTTATCCAACGCCATCAAATTCACCGACCACGGACAGGTACAGGTACTGGTCAGCGCCGGCGAAAAACGCAAAGACGGCAGCGTACTGATGAACTTTACCGTGCGCGATACCGGCATTGGCATTGCGCCGGATAAACACAAACAAGCGTTTGAAGCGTTTCAGCAACTGGACGGCTCGACCCGCAGGCGCTACGGCGGCACCGGCCTTGGCCTTGCCATTACCCGCCAGCTCACCAAAGCCTTAGGCGGCAGCATCGAACTGCAAAGCGCCCTGGGTCAAGGCGCAACCTTTAGCGTACAGTTGCCGATGCAGGTGGTACCCGCCCTGCTGCCAAGCGAACTGCCTTCGCCCAAGCGTGAAGGTGAAGGCCAAGCCTTACTGATTGTCGAAGACGACACCCACTTCGCCGAGGTGATCGCCGAACAGGCGCACGCCCACGGCTTTGCCAGCGTGCACTGCATATCCGGCCTGCAAGCGCTGGAACTGTTGAAAACCGAACCCTTTGCCGCTGTCGTGCTGGACATCCTGCTGCCGGACATCAGTGGCTGGCAACTGTTCAGAAGGCTGCGCGCACAGCCCGCACACCGCCACACACCGGTGCATATCATCTCCTGCCTGCCGCAGCCGGATCGGCTCGACGAACCGGGCACTCACTACCTCACCAAGCCGATTGAGCGCGACTCGCTGGAGGAGCTCTTTATCAGCCTGAAAGACGACACACAAAAGAGCGAAGGCACGCCACTGCTACTGGTCGAAGACGTTGAAGCCGAGCGCGAACACTACCGCGCGCGTTTAACCGAATTCGGCTTTAACGTCACCGCCGCCAGCACCGCCAAGGCAGCGCTAGCGGCTTGGATAAAAGGCTCGTTTGCCGTGCTGGTGCTGGATTTAAACCTGCCCGATGCCGACGGTTTCAGCCTGCTCGACAGCCTGAACGAGCACCGCCCGCTGCAAGGCACGCGCATAGTGATCAATACCGGCCTGGATGTCTCGCACGAGGGCTTGCAGCGTCTTTGTAGCTACAGCGCCGCTGTGGTACGCAAAAAAGGCGACGACACCGATTTGCTGGGGCAAGCGGTACAGGGCTTTTTGGCGGGTATCAGCGCTGAAGTCGCGCCAGAAGAACAGCGTAGTGAACCCGCAAGCGCCGCCAGCGAGCCACATCTCAGTCTGCAAGGCCACCGCCTGCTACTGGTGGATGACGACATCCGCAACCTCTACGCGATGAGCGCCCTGCTCGATGAATTTGGCTTTGACATCAACACCGCCAGCAATGGCGAAGAAGCCATTGCCCAATTCCAGCAATCAGCGCCGGATTTGATTTTGATGGACATGTCCATGCCGGTGATGGACGGCTACATCGCCACCAACTTGCTGAAAACCGAGCACGACTGCACCATCCCCATCATTGCCTTGACCGCCCACGCAATGAAAGGCGACCGCGAAAAATGCCTCGCCGCCGGTGCCGACGATTACCTTGCCAAACCGGTAGACCCTGAGCAGCTACGCCGCGTGTTGGAACATTGGCTGCTGCACCCACCACGGACTGGAAACTAAACGCATGCCCGCCTTACCCTCAAGCAAAAGTCCAGTCACCTCGGCACCGATACTGCTGGTGGTCGATGATCTCGAAGCCAATCTCGAAGCCATGCGCGCACTGCTAGGCGGTGACAAACACTGGCAATTGCGCAGCGCCAATTCCGGTGAAGCAGCGCTGCGCTGCCTGCTCGCCGAAGACGTATCCTTGGTACTGCTCGACGTACAAATGCCCGGCATGGACGGCTACGAAGTGGCCGAACTGATGCGCAGCAGCCCGAAAACCCGCTACACACCGATTATTTTTGTCTCTGCCATTGCCCGTACCCAAGAACTGATTTTGCGTGGCTACAGCAGCGGCGCGGTGGACTTTATCCTCAAACCCTTTGACCCGCCGGTACTGCTGCTTAAAGTCAAAAACCTGCTCGCCTACGAAAGCAACCGTCGCGAATTGCAGCGCATCGGTGCACAGCTCGAACGCCAACGCGCATTTAGCGACTCGGTACTTAACAACGCCGCCGAAGGCATCATGGTGGTCGATGAACACGGGCAAATTCAGTACGCCAACCCCACCATGGCCGAATTTACCGACAGCACAGTCGAGCGTCTGCAAAAAACCGCCTTTTGCTCCCTGATTGCAGAGCCCAAAAGCGAACGAGACTGGCAGGCCTCCTCCTTTTACCAGCATTGGCAAAAGCGTCAGGTTTACCGCCTGTACGAAGCCGAACTACAGCGCAAAGAAGGCGCCAGTCCTCTGCCGGTCGCGCTGTCCTGTGCACCGCTGCCACCGCCGCAGCGGGCAATGGTCATTATTGCCCGCGATATTTCCGTCGAACGCGAGCTAAGAACACGCCTTGAAGCGCTGATTATCAGTGACCCGTTAACCGGCCTGCTCAACCGCCGTGGCTTTTACCTCGCCGCAGAATCCGCACTGGAGCGTGCGAAACGCAGCAATAACCCATTTGCCGTGATTTATCTGGATCTCGACGGCTTTAAACGCATCAATGATTCGCTGGGACATGCGGTCGGCGATGAACTGCTCTGCCAAGTAGGCAAGCAGCTTAAAACCGAACTACGCGCTTACGACGCACTGGCGCGCATTGGCGGCGATGAATTTACCATCCTGCTCGATGCCCTTAACCAGGAAAGCGATGCGGCGCGAATCGCCGACAAATTGCTGAGGTTAATTTCGATACGCCATCAGCTGGGCAATGAAGCTTTTTCCATCAGCGCCAGTGCCGGTATCGTCTGCTACCCGCAAGGCGGCGATACCGTGGAAGGTCTGCTGCGGGCGGCGGATATGGCCATGTATGAAGCCAAGCAGAATAGGTCCGGCTACCACTTCCACTCGCCGCAAATGACCCAACGTGCCAAGGAGCGCCTGAAACTGGAACAAAGCCTGCGCCAAGCGGTCGAGCAACAACAGTTCAGCCTGCTCTACCAACCGCAGTTTTACCTGCAAAGTGGCGCGCTGCGCGGCTTTGAAGCCCTGCTGCGCTGGACACAGGGCAACACCGCCAATATCTCGCCGCTGCAATTTATCCCGCTCTTGGAAGAAACCCATCTGATTAACCCGCTGGGCGAATGGATTTTTGCCGAAGGCTTAAGCCATCTTAAAAAGCTGCGCGAGCAATTGGGCAGCGGGTTTGTGCTGAGCCTCAACGTAAGCCCGGTGCAATTTGCGCAGCCGCAACTGGTCGAGAACCTCACACAACTTTTACACGACCGCAACATAGCCTCCAGCCAGCTTGAAGTGGAAGTCACCGAAAGCACCTTAATGAGTGATATGCAGACCACCCAAAAACACTTGTCGCAGTTGCGCGAGCTGGGCGTAAAAGTCGCGGTGGATGATTTCGGCACCGGCTATTCATCACTGGCTTATCTGCGCCAGTTCGATGTTGACAGCTTAAAAATCGACCGCCTGTTTATCGCCAATATGCTCAGCTCCCGCCGCGATGCCGCCATCATCAGCACCATTATCGACCTCGCCAAGCACCTGGAACTGGAAGTGATTGCCGAAGGGGTAGAAACCGAAGAACAACGAAAGTGGCTGCTGGCACACCAATGCTCCACCCTGCAAGGCTGGCTGGTCGCCCCGGCACTGCCACTGGAGCAGGCGCTGCAAGTCCCAAGACAACTTAGCTGGAACCAGCTGCCGCTGGACAAAGGCTAAAAACCCTGAACAAGTCCGGCACTACCGCTCAAACCGCCTGCTTAAGCCTTGCGTTATAGCCATCACAAGCCAGCCCCACCACCGGCGGAATGGGCTTTGCGCCCGTGTGATAGTAAATAATGGTGCGCCGCGACAAGCCGAGCGCCTTAGCCGCTTCGTTTGCCGATAAGCCATTACGACGCATCCACTGATTGAAGGCGGCCACGGGATAAGCCTTACCCGCCTGTTCCCTGGCTAGCCGGTAAAGCGCCTCAAGTCCAATAGCCACGTCATCCGGCCACTCGACCGCATGCCCCCATTCATCCACTTGTGCCAAGAGGTAGCTATCACGCAAGCCTTCATAGCAAGGTGCGTCCAGGTACTCTGCAATGCAAGGCTCTATCGTCTTACCATTGCTTAAGCGCACACGCAGCCGGAAACCGTCCAGCGGCTCAACCTGTTTAATCGTTAGCATATTAAGTATTCCTTACAGGCCGGGATTGTGAGCGCGCCAACTTGCCAACACGTCCGCCCTGTTGACTTGCAGCCATGCTTGCGCCTGCTGCAATACTTCTGCTGGCAAGCTACCCACCAGTACCGCGCCGCTATTGATAGCCAGCGATGCACGAAAGTTCGATCCGGTCACGTGAACATGTGGCATGCCATGTTCACGCCCATAAACCGATAGCTTCCAATGGCCGCGTCGCTCCAAGGTAGTCATGCCGTTATGCTAGTGCAGATTATTCACTGGCACAAACGCTGCTTTATGGCCTGCTACCTGTAGCGTCTGCGTATGTTCAGAGTGTCCTTAAAAATCTTGCGTAAGAGGAGCCAAGGAGCGTGCCAAGGCATTCATGACAAGCCCGGCGCGCGGCGCTATATTCGCCGTCTCTGCCTTGCTCTTGAAGGAAAGCGGCTTATGTCCTACGTCCCGCCCGCCGTCTGGCAACCTGCGCCATCCGGCGGCAGTTTTGCCAATATCAACCGCCCTGTCTCTGGCGCTACCCATGAAAAAATCTTGCCGCTTGGCAAGCATCCATTGCAACTTTACTCATTGGCTACGCCGAACGGGATAAAAGTCACCATTTTGCTGGAAGAGTTGCTCGCGCGCGGTCACGCAGGTGCCGAGTACGATGCCTGGCTGATCAGGATTAACGAGGGCGAGCAGTTTTCCAGCGGGTTTGTCGCGGTCAATCCCAACTCGAAAATTCCGGCATTGGTTGATACCAAGGCTTCAATACGTGTTTTTGAATCCGGCTCGATTTTGCTCTATCTCGCGGAAAAGTTCGGTGAATTTCTGCCAAAAGACCTTAAAGCTCGTACCGAAACCTTAAATTGGCTGTTCTGGCAAATGGGCGCTGCGCCCTATTTGGGCGGTGGTTTTGGGCATTTTTATTGCTATGCCGAGGAAAAACAGCCATACCCGATCAACCGCTTTGCCATGGAAGCCAAGCGCCAGCTCGATGTACTGGATAAACAATTGGCGCAACATCCCTTTATCGCCGGAAACGACTACAGCATTGCCGATATGGCGATCTGGCCTTGGTACGGCCAGTTGGTATTGGGTGATTTGTATGAAGGTTCGGCGCAGTTTCTCTCGGTGCACGAATATGAGCATTTAAACCGTTGGGCGAAAACCATTGCGACGCGCCCGGCCGTTAAGCGCGGCGGGCGGGTTAATCGCACCTGGGGTGAAGATGCCGGCAATATTGCCGAACGGCACGATGCCCGCGATTTGGATTAAACCGTTAATTTCTCCCCCAGGGTTGGGGGAGAGACTTCAAGCCAGCTTTTTATAACGCACGCGGTGCGGTTGCGCGGCGGCTTCGCCCAAGCGTTTTTTGCGGTCGGCTTCAAACTCGCTGTAGTTACCGGCAAAAAACTGCACCTTTCCATCGTCCTCGTAGGACAGAATATGGGTGGCGATACGGTCGAGAAACCAGCGGTCATGGGAAATCACCACGGCAACGCCGGGGAAGTCCAGCAGCGCTTCTTCCAACGCACGCAGGGTTTCCACGTCAAGGTCATTCGACGGCTCGTCGAGCAGCAGCACATTGCCGCCTTGTTTTAAGGTCAATGCCAGATGCAGACGACCCCGTTCCCCGCCGGATAAATCCTTAACAAACTTTTGCTGGTCTGCGCCCTTAAAGTTAAAGCGCCCGACATAGCCGCGTGACGGTATCTGATAGGCGCCAATCTGGATTTGCTCCAACCCGCCGGAAACCTGCTCCCACACGGTTTTGCCGTCTTCCAGGCTATCGCGGCTCTGCGCCACACTGGCAAGCTGCACGGTATCGCCCAGCTCAATGCGCCCGCTGTCCGGCTGCTCTTGCCCGCTAATCATGCGCAGCAAGGTGGATTTACCCGCGCCGTTGCCGCCAATCACGCCAACAATCGCGCCTTTGGGAATGGCCAGCGAGAGCTTGTCAATCAAAAGACGCTCGCCATAAGACTTGCTGACCTCGTGCAACTCAATGACCTTATCGCCCAGACGCGGCCCCGGCGGAATATAGATCTCGTTGGTTTCGCTGCGTTTTTGGAATTCCTGTGACTGCATTTCCTCAAACCGGGCCAGCCTTGCCTTGGATTTGGCCTGGCGGCCTTTTGCGCCTTGGCGCACCCATTCCAATTCCGCCTTCATGGCGCGAGCGTGCGCGGCTTCGGTTTTGGCTTCTTGCGCCAAACGGCTGGCTTTGGATTCCAGCCACTTTGAATAATTACCCTCAAACGGAATGCCGCGGCCACGGTCAAGTTCCAAAATCCAACCGGCGACGTTATCCAAAAAATAACGGTCGTGGGTAATGGCAACCACAGTGCCGGCAAAGTCATGCAAAAAGTGCTCAAGCCAAGCGACCGAATCGGCATCCAAATGGTTGGTTGGCTCATCCAGCAGCAGCATGTCCGGCGCGGACAGCAGCAAGCGACACAGTGCCACGCGGCGTTTTTCCCCGCCGGACAAGTGCTCAATTTTCGCCTCCCAAGGCGGCAGACGCAGTGCATCGGCGGCGACTTCCAGTTGGCGTTCGACATTGTGCCCATCCGCCGCTTGTACGATGGCTTCAAGGCGTGCCTGTTCGGCCGCCAGCGCGTCAAAATCAGCATCGGGTTCAGCGTAAGCGGCGTAGACCTCATCAAGACGTGCCTTTGCTTGCTTGACTTCACCGAGCGCCTCTTCGACCACCTCGCGCACGGTTTTGCTGGCATCAAGCTGCGGCTCTTGCGGCAGATAGCCGACTTTAATGCCGGGCATGGGGTGAGCCTCACCCTCAAACTCTTTATCCACCCCGGCCATAATGCGCAGCAAAGTGGACTTGCCCGCGCCGTTTAAGCCCAGCACGCCAATTTTTGCGCCGGGGAAAAACGACAGGGAAATATCTTTCAAGATTTCACGCTTGGGCGGCACAACCTTGCTCACCCGCTGCATGCTGTAGACGTATTGCGCCATAAAAATTGTCTGCGAGGAAAAACGCTGGATGCTGAAATTGTGGTGGGCCCGCAGGGACTCGAACCCTGGACCAAAGGATTATGAGTCCTCTGCTCTAACCGACTGAGCTACAGGCCCACAAGAAGGGCGCGGATGATAGCCGATTTTTCGTCGAATAAGTAGTAATACGCTTAAAATGCCCCGTTTTGCTAAAGGGAAACTTGACTGTGACGCACTCCTGCTCAGAGCTTCGCACTTTGCGTGACTACATCCGCTGGGCGGTCAGCCGCTTTAGCGAGGCGAAACTCCATTTTGGTCACGGCACCGATAACGCTTGGGATGAAGCGCGCTATTTAGTCTTGGGCGCATTGCATCTACCGTTTGAAACCGCCGATAAATACCTTGACTGCCGTTTGGATAATGACGAACGAAGGCATCTGCAAAGCCTGCTGCAAAAGCGTATTAAAGAGCGCGTGCCGGCCGCCTATCTGCTGGGCGAGGCGCTGTTTTGCGGACTGCCCTTTAAGGTGGATTCGCGTGTGTTAATCCCCCGTTCGCCGATGGGTGAACTGATCGGCCAGCAGTTTGCCCCGTGGCTGGCCTCGCCGCCCGCGCGGATTCTCGATCTGTGCTGCGGCAGCGGCTGCATCGGCATTGCTTGCGCCTATGCCTTTGAACAGGCTGAGGTTTGCCTGTCTGACCTGTCGCTTGCGGCGCTGCAAGTGGCCAAACAAAATATCCACGAACACGCGTTGACAAGTCGTGTGTACACGGTCTGTAGTGATGGCTTTAACGAGTTTTCCGGCCAGCGCTTTGATTTGATTGCGTGCAATCCGCCCTATGTGGATGCCGAAGACCTTGCCAGCATGCCCGCCGAATACCAGCACGAGCCGCGCATGGCGCTGGCCGCAGGTGCCGACGGGCTGGATCTGGTACGCCGCATTCTGGCCGAAGCAGCAGACCATCTCACTCCCAAAGGCACGCTGATTGTCGAAGTCGGCAACAGCCAGCGGCACGTCGAAGCGCTTTATCCAGAAATCGACTTCACCTGGCTCGAATTTGCCGAAGGCGGCCACGGCGTATTCCTGCTGGCTGCGGCACAATGCCGCGAGTATCAGGCGCTACTGCGCGAGCGCGTAGAATAGGCCGCGCTATTTGCCCTTCCAATAACAGGAATTTGCCATGACCGTGCGCATTTGTATTCTGGAAACTGACATCCTTCGCCCACAACTCATTGAACAATATAAGAGTTATGGAACCATGTTCCAGCAACTGTTCAGCCGTCAGCCGCTTGGCGCCACTTTCCACTGTTTTAATGTGGTGCAAGGGCATTATCCGGACGATAGCGAGCGCTTTGATGCTTATTTGATTACCGGCAGCAAGGCGGACTCGTTCGGCCAGGATGACTGGATTGGCAAACTGCGCACTTATCTGCTTGCCCGTTATCAAAACGGCGACAAACTGCTGGGCGTGTGTTTCGGTCATCAGCTGATGGCATTACTTTTGGGCGGTAAGGCCGAACGGGCAAGCCAGGGCTGGGGCGTGGGCGTGCACCAATACCGCGTACTCAGCCAAGAACCTTGGATGCAGCCCGCGAGCGAGACTTTTAATCTCTTGGTCAGCCATCAAGACCAAGTGACCCAATTGCCAGAGGGTGCCCAGTTGCTGGCGAGCAGCGATTTTTGCCCCAATGCCGCCTATCGCATCGGAGGGCAAGTATTGTGCTTTCAGGGTCATCCCGAATTTACCCACGAGTATTCGCGCGACCTGCTTAATCTGCGCCGCGAGGCATTCGGCGAGACGGTCTACCAAGCCGGTATCGAAAGCCTCGCCAAGGAGCAGCAGGGCGCGCAGATTGCCGAGTGGATGATCCGTTTTTGCATGGCGTAACGCTTAACCTATGCCACTGCGTTTCTTGCTGATTTTGGGCAGCTTAAGTGCCTTTGGCCCGCTCGCCATTGACTTTTACCTGCCCGCCTTCCCACAAATCGCCAAAACCTTTGCCACCGATACCCAGCATGTGCAAATCAGCCTTGCCGTGTATTTTGCCGGCGTCGCCATCGGCCAGTTGCTCTACGGACCGCTGGCCGACCGCTTTGGTCGCAGGCCGCCGCTGCTCGCCGGGCTTTTGCTGTTTTGCGCCGCCTCGCTGGCTTGTGCGCTTGCGCCTTCATTGAACTGGCTGATTGGCGCGCGTTTTGTACAGGCGCTCGGTGGTTGTGTCGGCATGGTGATACCGCGCGCGGTGGTGCGTGACCACTGCGACACCTTGACCTGTGCGCGGGTGTTTTCGCAACTGATGCTGGTGATGGGAGTCGCGCCCATTCTTGCGCCACTCGGCGGTGGGGCGTTGCTGAGCCTGTTCGGCTGGCCGTCGATTTTCTGGTGCTTAACCCTGTTTGGTGCGCTGTGCACACTGGCGGTTATTCGCTGGCTGCCCGAATCCTTGCCGCAAGGCGAACCACGCCGCCCGCTGCGCCATGCGCTGTCCGGCTATCTGCATTTGCTGCGCGACGGTGTATTTATTGGCCATGTGTTAACCGGCGGCTTGGTTCTCGGCGGCATGTTCAGCTATATCGCCGGTTCCCCCTTTGTATTTATCGAGTTCTACGGCGTAAAGCCGGAACACTACGGCTGGCTGTTTGGCAGCAATGCCGCGGGATTTATCCTCGTCGGCCAACTCAATGCCAAGCTGCTTTATCACCATTCGCCAGACTATTGGCTGCGCCGCGCACTTTGGCTGCATTTGGGTTTTGCCGCGCTGCTCTTTGGCGTAACGGCTTGGCAACCCAATAACCTGTGGCCGCTGCTCGCCCCGCTGTTTTTGTGCATAGCGAGCCTAGGCTGCATTTTGCCCAATACCACCGCTTGCGCCATGTCCGGCCAAGGCCATAACGCGGGCATTGCTTCGGGACTGCTTGGCTCGCTACAATTTTGTCTGGCCGCAGGGGCAGTTGCCTTATTGCACCATCTGCACAATGGCAGCGTACTGCCGCTAGGCGTCGTCATTACCCTCTGTGCATTGGCCGCTGTGGCTATGGCACAGTTGACTCACCGCTTGGAACGTCGCCGTTTGCTTAATTCATCGGGAGCCGCATCATGAAACTGCTACAAAGCCTTTTATTGTCCGTTTTCTTCAGCTTGAGCGCCTTGGCGCATCACTACGAAGCGGGCGACTTGCATATCGGCCATCCTTGGTCACGCGAAACCCCGCCGAATGCGCAAACGGCGGCGGCTTATCTGACCATCGACAATCGCGGCCAGCAGGACGACCGCCTGCTCTCTGCCGAAACCCCGGCAGCTGCGCGCGTGGAACTGCACGAGCACGTCCACAAAGACGGTCTGATGAGCATGCAGCAAGTCGCTGAAGTCCGCATCCCCGCCGGGGAAGAAGTGAAATTCGCCCCCAATGGTCTGCACCTGATGCTGTTTTCACCCAGCAAACACTACCAAGACGGCGAACGCTTCCCGCTCACCCTACAGTTCGCCCGCGCCGGCAAGGTGGAAGTGGAAGTCGTTGTGCAAAAAAACGCAAGCCCAGCCAAAGGGCATGAGCACGAGCATCACGAACACGAACACTAAGGACGCTCTGAATAAGTCGAGCGGCCAAGCGAGCACGGCAGACCGCCCGACGCCGCAACGCCTGTGGCGCAGGCACTTATTCAGAGCATCCTTAAAAATATCGCGCGTACTATGCTCGCAACGGTATTTTCCCTGTATTTCTTCTCATTTTCCCCCCCCTCATTTTTCATCCCATTGTCGGCACGGAGAAGCCCATGAGCGTTTCCACCCCATCCGATAACCGCAATCTGGGCTTGCTGGTTGCGGTGCAGTCGCTGGGCGGCGCATCGCCTTCCATCATTATCGCGCTGGGCGGTATGGTGGGGCAGATGTTGAGCAGCAATCCGGCGCTCTCGACCCTGCCAGTCAGCCTGTATCAGCTTGGTGTGGCGCTGTCCACCATCCCTGCCGCCTGGGCCATGCGCCACTTCGGGCGCGGCGCGGCTTATTTGCTGGGGGCGATCATCGGCATGCTGGCTTCAACACTGGCGGCATGGGGCATCGTTGCTGGCAGTTTTTTGTATTTTTCTCTGGGCGTGGCGATGTGCGGGTTTTACGGCGCGTGCGTGCAGAGCTACCGCTTTGCGGCGGCCGATGCGGTAGCGCCCGAACGCCGCGCCCGCGCGATTTCGTGGATCATGGTCGGCGGGCTGCTGGCGGCGGTCATCGGCCCGCAAACCATCATCCTCACCGACGGCATGCTGCCCGCTACGCCTTTTGCCGCCAGTTTTCTGGGCTTTGCCTTTCTGGCGCTGCTCTCTGTGCCACTGCTGGCGCTGCTACGCCTGCCCAAATTGAGCCCGCAGCAGCAACGTGACACCGGTCGGCCATTAAGTGAAATCATCCGCGCTCCGCGCTTCATCGTCGCCGTGATGGGCGGGGTCGTCTCTTTTGGTTTGATGAGCTTTATCATGACCGCCGCGCCCATGGCGATGGTGGCCTGCGGTTTCGAGCGCGGCACCGCCATCTTGGGTTTGCAATGGCACGTGCTCGCCATGTTCGGTCCCAGCTTCATCACCGGACGACTGATCGACCGCTTCGGCAACAACGCCGTGACGGCGACGGGCCTGGTGCTGATTGCCGCCTCCGGCCTGCTCGCGCTGGGCGGGCTGGAACTGCTGCACTTCTGGGGATCATTGATTTTGCTGGGGCTGGGCTGGAACTTTGGCTTCATCGGTGCCACGGCTATGGTGACGGACTGCTACCAGCCTGCGGAACGCGCCAAGGTGCAGGCGCTCAACGACTTTATGATTTTCGGCACCGTCGCCGCCGCGTCCTTCTTTTCCGGCCACCTGCTCAATACGGCGGGCTGGGACATCATCAACCTGTATTTATCGCCGATAGTTGCAGTGGTGCTGCTGGCGCAATTGGCGCTGGCGGTGTTTGAGCGCAAAAACCGGCAGGCGGCGGCGTAAAAGCAAGGGAGCCTCTGAACAACTCAGCGCGCCGCATGTCTCTACGGATTCGGGCGTTCTGCCGCGTTGCAAATCCTCGCCAGAGCTGCGGCTATCGCTGTGGTTTGCGCCTTGCAGCCCATCCCGAACCGTAGCACCTGCTTGCCGCTCGACTTGTTCAGAGGCTCACTAAAGTTTTTCTGAATCGGTTTAGTAAAGCAGCGCTTCCTGAAAGGAAGCGACTGTATCTGCTAACGATTTGGCAGCAGCAGCGATAGTAAAAACAACGCCGCGGCGCAAAGTACGATGGAAGGACCGGCTGGCGTGTCGGCAAACCAGGACAGGCTGATGCCGAGCGCGACTGCGAAAAGGCCGATAAGGCTGGCGCGGACGGCCATTTGCAGCGGGCTTTTGGCGTGGCGGCGAGCGGCGGCGGCGGGTATCAACAGCAAGGCGGTAATCAGCAGCATGCCGACCACTTTCATGGCAAGGGCAATCACCAGCGCCAGCATCAGCATCAGCGCAAGGCGCAGTGCGGCGACCGGCAGCCCTTCGACTTCGGCCAGTTCCTCATGCAAGGTCAGGCGCAGCAGCGGCCGCCAGAGCAGTGCCAGCAGCAGCAACACCAAGGCGCTGCCGCCCAAAATCGGGATCAGTTCGCCACGCGATACCGCGAGCAGGTCGCCGAACAGGTAGCCTTCGATATTGACCTGCACATCGCGCATAAAGCTCAGCAGCACCAGCCCCAGCGATAAGGTGCTGGGCGCAAGGATGCCCAGCACGCTGTCTGCCGCCAGTTTCTGCCGTTGTTGCAGCAATAAAAGCAGTACAGCGAGCAACAGGCAGGTAACTGTTACGGCCAGCGTCGGCGCGATGTCCAATAAAAAGCCCAGGACGATACCCAAGAGCGCCGCATGCGACAGGGTGTCGCCAAAATAGGCGAGCCGCCGCCACAGTACAAAAGAGCCTAAAGGCCCGGCCACCAGTGCCAGTGCAAAGCCTGCCAGCAGCGCGTTTTGTAAAAAAACAGGCATGCTTAATCGGCCAGGCAAGGGTATCTCTCCCCTACCCTGCAGGCGGGCGAGGGGGTTAGGATTAAAAGCCCGTTATACATTGCGCACTTGTCCACTGATGGCGTGCCGGTGGTTGTGATGGTGCGTATAAACGGCCAGTTCACCGAACAGTTCGGCATAGGCAGGCTCCAAGGTAATCTGTGCCGGATGACCTGTACAGCAAACATGGCGGTTTAAGCAAACCACCCAATCGGTACTGTGCATGACCAGATGCAGGTCGTGCGAGACCATCAGCACGCCGCACTGGTAACGGTCGCGCAGACGGCTGATAAGGCGGTACAGTTCGGCCTGCCCATTCACATCAACACCCTGTACCGGCTCATCCAGCACCAAAAGCTGCGGTTCGCGCAGCAGCGCCCGCGCCAGCAGCACACGCTGCAATTCACCGCCGGATAGCTGGTGTAGTGGGTTGTTCGATACGCTCACTGCGCCCACTTCGTCCAATGCAGTTTGCGCTTTATCTCGGGTAATCCCCGGCAACAGCCGCAAAAAATCCAGTACAGATAATGGAAGATTGGCATCCAGATACAGTTTTTGCGGCATATAGCCAATACGTAGCCGCGGCTTGCGCTGCACCTGTCCTTGAGCGGGTTTAAGCAGCCCCAGCACCACGCGCACCAACGTGGATTTGCCCGCGCCGTTGGGGCCAATCAGCGTGACGATTTCCCCGGCGCGAACGCGCAAGGCCACCTTATCCAGCACCGTTTTGCCGTTAAAGGCGTGGGTTACGCCATCCAACTGAACCAAGGGCATCAGCGCGGCACCTTTATCCCCTCCCCGTTCCCGCAAGCGGGCGAAGGGAGTAAAGGCGTTTTGCCAGGTATCAGGCCCTGCAAGTGGCACACAGACCTGAGACTTCTACCGTTTGCTGCTCGATGGCAAAACTAAAGGACTGCGCGGCAGCGGCAATGGCTTGGTGGATGCTACCTTGCTCCATCTCCATCACGCTGTGGCAGTTGCGGCAAATAAAGAACTGACCGGCGTGATGGTGCGGTGGATGCGAGCAGCCGATAAAGGCGTTAAGCGAAGCAATGCGGTGCACCAAGCCGTTATCCAGCAAAAAGCCCAAGGCGCGGTAAACGGTGGGCGGCGCTGCGCGGCGACGGTCGGCCTCGCTTAACACGGCGAGAATATCGTAGGCACCGAGCGGTTTTTCGCTGCCCCAAACCAGCTCCAGCACGCGGCGGCGCAGCGTGGTTAAACGCGCCCCGCGCTGTGCGCAGAGTTGCTCGGCGGCGGCGAGATTGCTAGACAAACTGGGAGGGCGCGTAGCATTCATAAACGAAACTGGCGGTAGAGGGTGAAAAGACGCTATCTTATAACATTTGCCGCTGCATGAAGTCCCTCGCCTTGTTTCGTTTACCACTGGTTTTTTTCAGCCTGTTACTGGCGCTAAGTGCCCACGCCAAGGTGCGCGTGCTGACCAGCATCAAGCCGCTACAGTTGATTGCCGCCGCCGTGCAGGACGGCCTTGGCACGCCCGATGTGCTGCTGCCGCCCTGGGCCTCGCCGCACGCCTATGCGCTGCGCCCGTCTGAGGTGAGGAAAGTCGCCGAAGCGGATTTGTTCTACTGGATTGGCCCAAACCTTGAAAACTTCCTGCCGCGCGTGCTCAGCAGCCGCGATAAAGCCAGCATAGCCGTGCAGCAGCTTGCTGGCCTTGAGCTGCGCCAGTTTGCCGCCGATGGAAACAGCAACGCCGATGCCAACCATCGCCCCGGCATGATCGATGCCCATCTGTGGCTGCTGCCCGCCAATGCGCGGGTGATTGCAGGGCGCATGGCCGCCGATTTGGCCGCGCTCGACCCCGCCCATGCGCCGCGCTATCAGGCTAATCTTGCGGCTTTTAGCGAACGTCTTGATACCCTCGATAAGCGCCTGTCCGGCGAGTTAAGCGCCGCCGAAGGCCGGCCGTTTTTTGTCTTCCACCGCGCCTTTGACTACTTCGAGGCCGCTTACGGCCTCAAACACGCAGGGGTTTTCAGCATTGCGCTGGAAGTCACCCCCGGCGCGCGCCAAGTCGCCGCCATGCGTGAACGCTTGCAGCAGGCAGGAGCTGGCTGTGTATTCTACGAACCACCCATGCGCCCGCGCTTGGCCGAAACTTTGATCGCCGGACTGCCGCTGCGCCTTGAACCCTTAGATGCGCTGGGCAGTGCGATTAAAGTCAACGCCCGCGGCTACGAAACGCTGATGGAAAACCTGAGCCGCGACTTGACGGGCTGCCTTTTGCGCTCATAACCGAACAAAAGACTATGGATCATCGAACCGCCGTTATCATCCTCGCCGGATTTTTGGGCGCGGGTAAAACCACCTTGGTTAACCGCCTGCTCAGTGCGCCCGATATGGACGGATCGGCCGTTATCGTCAACGACTTTGGCGCACTCAATATTGATGCCGAGCGGCTTGGCGAAGCCAGCAATGCCGTCTACAGCCTGCAAAACGGCTGCATCTGTTGCAGCGTACAAAATGACCTGCTCGCGCAGCTTGAAAGCCTTGCCAGGCGCAGGCCACAACTAAAACGCATCCTGATTGAATGCTCCGGTGTTTCCGACCCCGAGCGCATTATCCAGACGCTGGCCTACCCGCGGTTAAAACAGCTATTACGGCTGGACGGCGTGATCACCCTGGTCGATAGCAGCCATCATCTAACCTTGGAAGGCGACTACGCCCGCCTTGCCCGCGCCCAAACCGCCGCCGCCGATGTATTGCTGCTCAATAAAACCGACCTTGCCAGCGCCGCGCAACTTGACGAGCTGCGCCAACGCTTTACCCGGCAAAACCCACGCGCCCTACTGCATGAATGCGTGCAGGCTGAACTTCCGGACGCACTCTGGCGCACGCCCCGTCATGACGAACCATCCGCCAGCGAAACCGCGCACAGCCACGCAAAGGCACACAGCGAACTGTTTAGCAGTTGGCATTGGCAAAGCGCTGGCCGTTTCGACAGCACCCGCCTGCGCCGATGGCTTGCCGAGCTGCCCGCCGCACTTTTACGCCTCAAAGGCTTGATACGTCTGGATAACGAGGCTCGCCCGTTCTGGCTGCAACAGGTAGGCGGACGCTGCGAATTTCATCCAGCCCAGCAAAATGAACAGCCCATGCACTTGGTTTTTATCGCGCAAAGTGACTTTAACGGACAAAATACCTTAATCAACAAACTGGAAAGTTGTTTACTTGAGACCTAAAAGAACTTACATCAAACTGATTTTGGCATTTTTGGCATTGCGCCCTTGACCAAATAGCGCGGCAAGCCCGTCCTTGCTGGGTCGCGCATCAGTGCGGTGTTTGTTGTTCGGTGCTTTTCAACGGGTTCGTTTTGTGGTGCGCCTCAGCACCCCAGGAGACCGCTAATGGAAGATATTCAGGCATTCGCGCAGCAAGTGTTTGCCAGCCAGCCCTTCAGTCGTTTCATCGGCGCAAAGCTGACTGCCTGCACAGGCGACAGCGCACAGCTTTCCCTCACCATCGAAGATCACCATCTGCAGCAGCACGGTTTCGTGCATGGTGGTGTCATCAGCTACTTGGCCGATAACGCCATCACCTTCGCAGGTGGTATCGCTTTGCGGGGCAACGCGCTGACGGCTGAATTCAAAATCAACTATATCCGCCCTGGCGTTGGTCTCAGGCTTATCGCCAACGCTCAGGCACGCAGCACTGGAAAGCGGATGGCCATTTGTCAGTGCGAGATATACGCGGAGGATGGAGAGAGCCGCAAGCTTTGTGCCTTGGCTCAGGGAACTGTCGTCCCCGCAGTCTGAATTCGATCCGATTCGTTTGACCAGAGGAGCAAAACGTTAAGCCTTGGCGGCCTACTTAACGGCAGCCAAGGCGGTGTTGCAAGGAGGAACTTAAGCCAGTTCTGAGAGGCACTCGCCAACGATGGAAAGGCCCTGCTCAAGCTGTGCATCAGGGATGGTCAGCGGCATCAGGAAGCGGATCACGTTGCCGTAAACCCCGCAGGACAGCAGGATAAGCCCCTTATCGCGGGCGCGTTCGACCAGCTTGCCCGCGAGCGCGGCATCGGGCTTGCTTAAATCGCCGTTCTCGAACAGCTCCATTGCGACCATTGCGCCCAAGCCGCGCACGTCGCCTATGACCTTGTGCTGTTTGCCAAGCTCGCGCAGACGGTTTTGCAGGGTCTGCCCCAAATCCTTGGCGCGTTGCAGCAGGTTTTCTTCGTCAAAGACTTTAAGCACGGCGAGCGCGGCGGCGCAGGCGATCGGGCTACCGGCGTAAGTGCCGCCCAGCCCGCCCGGAGCGATGGCATCCATGATTTCGGCCTTGCCGGTCACGCCGGCGAGCGGGAAGCCTCCGGCGACCGATTTGGCGAAGGTGGTTAAATCCGGCACCACGCCCAATTGCTCGCAGGCGAAGAAGCTGCCGGTGCGACCTGCGCCGGTTTGCACTTCATCGGCAATCAGCAAAATACCGTGGCTGTCGCAGAGTTTGCGCAGTCTTTGCATAAAGCTTGCCGAGTTGACGTAGAAACCGCCCTCCCCTTGCACCGGTTCGATGACGATGGCGGCAATGTCCTTGGCATCGGCATCGGTTTTAAAGATGCGTTCGATGCTGGCAATGGAAGCATCCTCACTGATGCCGTGCAGCGCACAAGGCGCAAGCGCGCGGTACACGCCGCCCGGCATCAGCCCCATGCCTGCCGCGTAGGGTGCGACCTTGCCGGTTAGCGCCAGCGTCATCATGGTGCGGCCGTGATAAGCGCCGGTAAAGGCAATCACTCCGGCGCGACCGGTAGCGGCGCGGGCGATTTTGATGGAGTTTTCCAGCGCTTCGGAACCGGTGGAAACCAGCAGGGTTTTCTTGGCGAAATCGCCAGGTACCCGTTTGGCGATTTCTTCGCACAGGGCGATATAAGGCTCGTAGGCCAGCACCTGAAAGCAGGTGTGCGAGAGTTTGCCCAATTGCTCTTGTACGGCGGCAATGACTTTCGGGTGCAGATGGCCGCTGTTAAGCACGGCAATGCCACCAGCAAAGTCGATGTATTCGCGCCCATCCACGTCCCAAACCGTGGCGTTCTCTGCACGTTCGGCGACAATCGGGTGAATTTGCCCAACGCCACGGGCAACCGTGGCATGGCGGCGTTGCAGCAGGGTTTGGTTGTTATTGCTCATAGTTTTTCCTTTGATGGCCGCTATCGCGGCGCGAAGCTCACAGGCGGGCAAAAGCGCGGCATACGCTTATCGACCGTTTTTACCCGCCGCTGCCTCAGTTTGATCAGCCGCTGTTACGGCTTTAAAGCGAAGCGCCGCGTGCTCTTTCACGCCTTGCTTCGCGAGTGATTTAGATGCTCAAGCACAGGTATTTGATTTCCACATAGTCTTCAATGCCGTACTTGGAACCTTCGCGGCCAAGGCCGGAGGCTTTGACCCCGCCAAAGGGCGCGACCTCATTGGACATCAGCCCGGTATTGATGCCGACCATGCCGTATTCGAGCGCTTCAGCTACACGAAATACCCGCGATAAATCCTTGGCGTAGAAATACGAGGCCAGACCAAACTCCGTGTCATTGGCCATCTGGATAACCTCTGCCTCGTCTTTAAAACGAAACAGCGGCGCGAGCGGGCCGAAGGTTTCGTCCTTGGCGACCAGTGCATTTTTCGGCACATCCACCAAAATCGTGGGTTCAAAGAAAGTGCCGCCCAAGGCATGCGGTTTGCCGCCGCTGACGACTTTCGCACCTTTGGCGGTGGCGTCGGCGATATGTTCTTGCACCTTGGTGACCGCTTTTGCGTCAATCAAAGGACCGGTGGTAATGCCGTCATCCAAGCCGTTGCCGATTTTTAAGCGGGCAATGGCGGCTTGCAGTTTTTCCACAAACGCCTCATAGACCGCATCTTGCACATAGAGGCGGTTGGCGCAAACACAGGTTTGCCCGTTGTTGCGGTATTTGGAGATTAACGCGCCTTCGACCGCCGCATCCAAATCGGCATCATCAAATACGATAAAGGGCGCGTTGCCGCCGAGTTCCAGCGAGACTTTTTTAATGTCCTTGGCACATTCGGCCATCAGCTGACGGCCTACGTCGGTTGAGCCGGTAAAGCTCAGCTTGCGCACAATCGGGTTGCCGGTCAGCTCACCGCCGACAGCGGCCGCGCTGCCGGTGACGACGCTAAACACGCCCGCCGGAATACCCGCTCGTTCAGCCAATTCCGCCAGCGCCAGCGCCGAATAAGGCGTTTGCGAGGCGGGTTTGACCACCATCGTACAACCGGCGGCAAGCGCAGGCCCGGCTTTACGGGTAATCATCGCGGCCGGGAAGTTCCACGGCGTGATGGCGGCGGTGACACCAATCGGCTGCTTGATGACAATTAATCGTTTGTCTGCCATATGCCCGGGGATGGTATCGCCGTAAATGCGTTTGCCTTCTTCGGCGAACCATTCCAAAAAGGAGGCGGCATAGGCAATCTCGCCACGCGATTCGGCCAAGGGCTTGCCTTGCTCGCAGGTCATCAGGCGGGCTAAGTCTTCTTGATTTTCGAGCATCAACTCAAACCATTTGCGCAAACGGGCACTGCGCTCTTTAGCGGTCAGCGCACGCCAAGCGGGCAAGGCACGTTCGGCGGCTTCAATCGCACGGCGCGTCTCGGCACCGCCCATTTTCGGCACCGTGCCCAAGGTTTCGCCGGTCGCTGGATTATTGACGGAAATGGTTTGTCCGCTGTCGGCATCAAGCCAAGCACCATCGATATAGGCTTGCTGGCGAAACAGGGATTGATCTTGTAATTGCATAATTGCTCCTTTTAAGAAACGGCCATCCAAAACGGGCGGCGAACTGAATGCTTGTGCTGTGCTTCAAGCCGCACATCATGATTGAAATGCTGTAGACGCTTCAAGTGAAAAGCCAAGGTATGGATTTACTGCCCTTTTAACAACCATTCACTGAACTTTTCATCCAACATTGCGCCGTAATCCGCCCAAAAATCGGTATGGATATGAAGCCCTACTTGGGTATGCGTGGCCGGCAAAAAGGGCAGCAGGTCAGGCGCGGCAAGCAGGCTGGATGAGCGGCGCGGCGAGCTATAGCCAATATCGGCCATACCGGACAGCGGCGCAGTCGAGGTGGCAAAGGCAATAAATTGCAACGCCGCCTCGCGCCGTGGCGAGCCTTTGGGGATGGCGAAACGGTCAAAGCCGTAAACATTGCCGTCCCAGACAATCACAAAGGGTTTGCCGTCTTGTTTGATCGCGTTGTAAATGCGCCCATTGACCGCCTGCACCATCACCGCGCCGCCGTCGTTTAAAAGCTGCGGCGATTGCGACCAGGATTCAAACCAGACAATGTGCTCGCGGATGCTATCGAGTTTGGCAAACACGCGGGCAAGCCCCTGCTCGGTTGCCAGCACTTGATAAACCTTATCGCGCGGCACGCCATCAGCAAGCAGCGCCCACTCCAGCAAGGTCGTGGCGCGGCGCTGGAAGGCGCGTTTACCAGGGATTTTTTGTACGTCAAACAGGTCGGCCAGCGTTTTTGGCACGACCTTGCCGATAGTGTCCCGGTTATAGGCAAATACGGTTGAGCCAAGAATGGTCGGTACGCCGCAGGGCGCAAGGCTGCCCTCAATAAAGTCCGCCGTGGCCTGTGTACCATCCGGCGCGCTCGACAGTTGCTCGGGGTCGATAATTTCCAGCAAGCCTTCCGAACAGGCGCGTTCGAGGTCAGCCTCTTCAATGGTGACAACATCCCACATCACTTTTCCTGCCGTAACCTGCGCCTTGATTTCGGCGAGGCCGCCGCTATAAGCACCAGGCAGCACTTTATGGCCGCTTTGTTGTGCAAACGGCGTCGCCATATGCCGCTGGATCACATCGCCATAAGCGCCGCCAAAGGTCACCAAGTTAATGCTTTCTTGCGCCGCCAGTGGACCGCTGCTTATCAGTAAAGCCGCGGCCAAGCTGAAAAAGGGATTTTTCATAAGGGGTCTCCTTGGATTTGTTATGCCCGCCGCCATTGAAGCACAGTCAAACCAATAGTGCCGATTTGTCGCAAAACTCGCCCTTGAAGCCGCTGCAAATACCCACCATTTATCAGAGAAATTTCCACTACTTTTCTGAAATTTGAGGAAAACGCCATGCGCACAGACCGTTTGACCAGCAAATTGCAACTTGCGCTTGCCGATGCGCAGTCCCTCGCCATTGGCCGCGACCATAGCGCCATTGACCCGCTGCACCTGATGCAGGCGCTGCTGAATCAGCAAGGCAGCTCGATCAAGCCGCTGCTGTCGCAAGTCGGCTTTGACCTTGGCGCACTGCAAAAAGCGCTGGATAACGCACTCGATGGCTTGGGCAAACTGCAACATCCCACCGGCGATATGAACCCGTCGCAGGACTTGCTGCGCCTGCTGAATCAGGCCGACCGTCTCGCGCAAAAGCAAGGGGATCAATTTATTTCCAGCGAGTGGGTGCTACTCGCCGCGTTAGATGAGAGCACTCGTCTCGGCAAACTATTGCTTTCGCAAGGCGTGACAAAAAAAGCGCTGGAAAACGCCATCAACCATCTGCGCGGTGGGCAAAGCGTTAATGACCCGAATGCCGAAGACGCGCGTAAAGCGCTGGACAACTACTGTACAGACGTGACCCGCCGCGCCGAGGAAGGCAAGCTCGACCCGGTGATTGGCCGCGACGATGAAATCCGCCGCACCATTCAAGTACTGCAACGGCGCACCAAAAACAATCCGGTATTGATTGGCGAACCCGGTGTCGGCAAAACCGCGATTGTCGAAGGACTGGCGCAACGCATAGTCAACGGCGAAGTGCCGGACGGTTTAAAGGACAAACGCCTGCTCTCGCTCGATATGGGCGCGTTGATTGCCGGAGCCAAATTTCGCGGCGAGTTTGAAGAACGCTTAAAAGCCGTGCTGGCCGAACTCGCCAAACAAGAAGGCCGGGTGATTTTGTTTATCGACGAAATTCATACCGTGGTCGGTGCAGGCAAGGCCGAAGGTTCGATGGACGCGGGCAATATGCTCAAACCCGCGCTCGCCCGCGGCGAGCTGCACTGCGTCGGCGCCACCACGCTGGACGAATACCGCAAATACATTGAAAAAGACGCAGCCCTTGAACGGCGCTTTCAAAAAGTGCTGGTGGATGAACCGGACGAATCGGCCACCATCGCCATTTTGCGCGGCCTGAAAGAGCGCTACGAAGTGCACCACGGCGTCTCCATCAGCGACAGCGCCTTAATTGCCGCCGCCCACTTAAGCCAACGCTATATCAGCGACCGCCAGTTGCCGGATAAAGCCATCGATTTAATCGACGAAGCGGCCAGCCGTATCCGCATGGAAATTGACTCCAAGCCAGAAGCGCTGGATAAGCTTGAGCGCCGTTTAATCCAACTGAAAATCGAGCGTGAAGCGCTGAAAAAAGAGCAGGACGAAGCGGCCAAACAGCGCCTTGCCAAACTGGTCGAAGACATCGACAAGCTGGAGCAGGACTACGCCGATCTGGAAGAAATCTGGAAGGCCGAAAAAGCCGGAGTGCAGTCCACCGCGCAAATCCAGCAGCAAATCGAGCAAGCGCGCGCCGAGCTGGACGCGGCGCGGCGCAAGTCCGACCTCGCGCGCATGGCCGAGCTGCAATACGGCGTGATCCCCGATTTGGAGCGCCGCCTTGCCAGCGGAGAAAGCGCAGGGCAGGCGCCGGGTCAACTACTGCGCAATAAAGTCAGCGAAGAAGAAATCGCCGAAGTGGTCTCCAAATGGACCGGCATTCCGGTTGCCAAAATGCTCGAAGGCGAACGCGACAAACTACTGAAAATGGAGCAATTATTGCACCTGCGAGTGATTGGGCAAAATGAAGCCGTCACCGCCGTTGCTAACGCCGTGCGCCGCTCGCGGGCAGGTCTTGCTGACCCGAATCGCCCGAGTGGCTCCTTCTTGTTTTTAGGGCCAACCGGCGTCGGCAAAACCGAACTGTGCAAAGCGCTGGCTGAGTTTTTGTTCGACAGCGAAGACGCGCTGGTGCGTATCGATATGTCCGAGTTTATGGAAAAACACGCCGTCGCCCGCTTGATTGGCGCACCGCCCGGCTATGTCGGTTATGAAGAAGGCGGCTATTTGACCGAAGCGGTACGGCGCAAGCCTTATTCCGTCGTCTTGCTGGATGAGGTCGAAAAAGCCCACGCGGACGTATTTAACATCCTGCTGCAAGTGCTCGAAGACGGCCGCCTGACCGACAGCCACGGGCGCACCGTGGATTTTCGCAACACAGTGGCGGTGATGACCTCCAACCTGGGTGCAGTGCGCATTCAGGAACTCGCAGGCGACAAAGAGGCGCAGCGCGCGGCGGCGCTGGATGCCCTATCGGCGCACTTTAGGCCGGAATTTATCAACCGTATTGATGAGTTGGTGGTGTTTGAACCCTTGGCTTGGGAGCAGATTGCCGGCATCGCCCGCATCCAGCTTGATCGCCTCTGCAAACGTTTAGCCGAACGTGATTTAACCTTGGAATGCTCCACCGAAGTGCTGGATAAACTAGTCCTCGCCGGCTACGACCCCATCTACGGCGCAAGACCGCTTAAACGCGCCATCCAGCGCGATTTGGAAAACCCACTGGCAGAGCAAATCCTCGCCGGAAAATTCCAAACAGGCAGCACCATTAAGGCAACAGTGAAAGACGGGGATATTCTCTTTGCCTAAAACACCGCAGCAGCCCGCAGGGCGGGGCAGATTTGTGCGCCGCGGCGTGACTCGCTTATTGCTGCAAATCTGGCTTCGCCTTCGCCACGTTTGAAACGGGAACAAAGCCTAGTTAATTAGCCGCTTAAATGCCACACTTAATCTGACCGGCTTCTGTTTTTCCGTTCTCCAAGAGGTATAAAAGTTTAGACATGACCGTTATTCGCCAAGAAGACCTGATAGAGAGCGTTAAGGATGCGCTGCAATTTATCTCCTACTACCATCCGCTCGATTTTATCGAAGCCATGCACGAGGCTTGGCAGCGCGAACAGTCGCAAGCCGCCAAGGACGCCATGACGCAAATTCTGGTCAACTCGCGCCTGTGCGCCACCGGCCACCGCCCGATTTGCCAGGACACCGGCATCGTCACCGTATTTTTGCGAGTGGGCATGAATGTGCGCTTCGCTGATGCCAGCATGAGCCTTGAAGATATGGTCAACGAAGGCGTGCGCCGCGCTTGGCTGTTGCCGGATAACCCGCTGCGCGCCTCCATCCTCGCAGACCCGGCAGGCAAGCGCAGCAATACCAAAGACAACACGCCCGCCGTTATCCACTGCCGCTTGGTGCCCGGCGATACGCTCGATGTGCGCATTGCCGCCAAAGGCGGCGGTTCGGAGAATAAATCCAAGCTCGCCATGCTCAATCCATCGGATTCCATCGTCGATTGGGTACTTAATACCGTGCCGCAAATGGGTGCGGGCTGGTGTCCACCCGGCATGCTGGGTATCGGCATTGGCGGCACGGCAGAAAAAGCCGCGCTGATGGCCAAAGAAGTGCTGATGGACCCTATCGATATTCACCAGTTGCAAGCACGCGGCGCACAAAACCGCACGGAAGAACTGCGTCTGGAACTGTTCGACAAAGTCAATCAACTCGGCATTGGTGCGCAGGGTTTAGGCGGCTTAACCACGGTTTTGGACGTCAAAATCATGGACTACCCGACCCACGCCGCGTCCCTGCCGATTTGCATGATTCCCAACTGCGCCGCCACCCGCCACGCGCATTTTGTGCTGGACGGCAGCGGCGCGGCGCAATTAACCCCGCCGCCACTTTCCGCCTACCCGCAAATCGTCTGGGAAGTCGGCCCCGGCGCAAGGCGGGTCAATCTCGATACCATCACCCGTGAACAGGTGCAATCCTTCAAACCCGGCGAAACCCTGCTGTTATCCGGCAAACTGCTCACCGGCCGCGACGCGGCGCACAAACGCCTGGTCGATTTACTGAATAAAGGCGAGCCGCTACCGGTGGATTTAAACGGACGCTTTATCTACTACGTAGGCCCGGTCGACCCGGTCGAAGGCGAAGTAGTAGGCCCGGCAGGTCCTACAACCGCCACACGCATGGACAAATTCACCCGCCAAATCCTGGAAAGCACCGGCCTTTTGGGCATGATTGGCAAATCCGAACGCGGCCCTGCAGCGATTGAAGCGATTAAGGACCATAAAGCCGTCTACCTGATGGCCGTCGGCGGCGCGGCTTACTTGGTCGCCAAAGCCATTAAACAATCGCGCGTGCTCGCCTTTGCTGAACTCGGCATGGAAGCGATTTACGAGTTTGAAGTTAAAGATATGCCGGTTACCGTTGCCGTCGATAGCTTAGGCACTTCGGTACACAACACCGGGCCTGCGATTTGGCGGCAGAAAATCCAGGAAAACCTGGCGCATGAAATCACGGTTTAAATCGCCACCCAACAGGACGAACATAGAGCAGTGGTATTTTTACCAGCACAACAAAGCCCTCTTTAACTTATTTATAGTGGTTGGCCATCTATAAAGTCGGCCAATCAAGGAATTAAAGCCGGTACGCCTTGCGCCATAAGCAAACGTACCGCTTTTTTATCGAAAGAAGCAAAGATGATATGGTCACTACTCACTATTATTTTCATTTTAATTAATACCACCCATACCACTTTCAACATACCCCTGAATAATAGCTTGCTGTATTTCTTCGTCCGCCAAGTGGATGTCCGTTTTTAGGCGGCCAGCAAGGCTTATAATATCCACTTTATTTTTTCTGCCGCCTCACCAGCTTTAACCTTAATAGGCTCCATCAATTGCTTACTAAAGGTTAATTGCCCTTTATCGGTTAATCTTATCCTGGTTGCCATTATCGCTATTAACTCAACAAGTAAGTCTCATACTGCATGGCCTTTATTTCTTTGGCAGTCATTGGTTAAAGCCTTGCCATCTGAGCCGGTCAATCTCTGTGCTATACTCGCCGCCGTTTTTTGTCTGTGGAGCCTTGCATGCCCGCCCAATTGTTGGAATTTGTCTTGAACCATCCGCTGCTTTGCGGGGCGTTTACGGCGTTGTTGTTGCTGCTGATTGTCACTGAATCAAGGCGCGGCGGTAAGAGTTTGAGCAGCCGCGAGTTGACCGCGCTGGTTAACTCAGAACAAGGCGTGGTGCTGGATGTAAGACCCGATAAGGACTTTGCCGCCGGGCATATTACCGGCTCGGTGAATATCCCCTATGCCGCGCTGGCCGGGCGTATTGGCGAGCTTGAGAAATACAAGGGCAAAACGCTGATTGTGGTCGACGCCGCCGGGCAACACGCCGGTAGCGCCTGCCGCACGCTGCATCAGGCCGAGCATAAGGCGAGTAGACTAGCAGGCGGGATTGGCGGTTGGCGGGCCGACAGCCTGCCCGTTGTTCGCTAGGAAAAAACCATGCCTCAACAGGTGCTGATTTATTCCAGCGATTTTTGCCCGTACTGCATCCGCGCCAAAGCCTTGCTCACGCAAAAACATCTGGCCTTTGATGAAATTCGCGTGGACGGCAAGCCCGAATTACGTGCGCAGATGATGCAAAAATCAGGCAAGCGCACTGTGCCGCAAATTTGGATTGGCGAGCAGCATATTGGCGGTTGTGATGATTTATATGCTTTAGAACGCAGCGGCCAATTGGATAGGCTATTGACCGACTGATTGACTTTTTATCCCCCAAGGAAATAACCAAAATGACCGACAACAGCAACGGCGCCAATGCGCAAAACAATGAAACACAGTTTGCCGTACAGCGCATTTATATTAAGGATTTATCCTTTGAATCGCCCAAAGCGCCGCAAATTTTCCAACATAAATGGGAACCGGCGGTTGAGCTTTCCTTAAATACCAAACAAACCGAATTGGGTGATGATTTTCATGAAGTCATATTAAGCCTTTCGGTTACCGTTAAAACCGGCGAAGAAGTGGCTTTTATTGCCGAAGTGCAACAAGCCGGTATTTTCCTGATTAAAGGTTTGGATAATGCCGCCATGCACCATACATTGGCGGCATTTTGCCCGAATATTTTATTCCCCTATGCGCGCGAGGCGTTGGATAACCTGGTTATTCGCGGTTCGTTCCCGGCGTTAATGCTCGCGCCAGTTAATTTTGATGCGCTCTATGCACAGGAAATGCAGCGCCGCCAACAGGAACAAGCCGCCAATTAGTGGCTGACTTTGGAAAACAGGTTGATCACCACTACCCCGCCGATAATCATCGACATGCCGATAATGCCGGCGGGGTCGAGTTTTTGGTTATAGATAAACAGCGCAACAATGCTGACCAAGACAATGCCAAGCCCTGACCAGATGGCATAAACAATCCCTACCGGCAGGCTGCGCATCACTAATATCAGCATCCAAAAGGAAATCCCGTAGCCTGCCACGGCAAGCGAAAGCGGCAAGGGCGTAGCTAATCCCTTAATGGCTTTAAGTGAACTGGTGGCGATCACTTCGGCAACAATCGCAATGGTCAGGTAGAGATAGGGGCTCATTGATGCTATGTCCATAAAATACCTGCGCCATTGTAGAGACTCCCTTGTATTAGAGCCAAACCTTGTGATGTCCTTACCCCCTACCCCTCTCAGCCCTTAGTCATGCTTGTGCGTTATTTGTACAACCTGCTGCTGCACTTGGCGCTGCCATTGATTGCCTTAAGGCTGCTCTTTCGTGCTTTGCGTGCGGCCGATTATGCCAAGCGTGTGCCTGAACGCTTTGCCTTGTGTCTGCCCAAAACCCAGCCCGACGGTATTTGGCTGCATGCGGTTTCCTTGGGCGAAAGCATCGCCGCCGCACCTTTGGTTCAGACTTTGCTTGAGCGTTATCCGCATCTGCCGATTACCCTAACCTGCATGACGCCGACCGGTTCCGCGCGGATTCGCGCCCTGTTTGGCGAGCGCGTGCAGCATTGTTATCTGCCTTATGACCTGCCTTGGGCGGCGCGCCGTTTTATCGGCAGACTACGGCCAAGGCTTGCCATTTTGATGGAAACCGAACTCTGGCCTAACCATATCCACCAATGCGCTCGTCTGAATATCCCGGTTGTGCTCGCCAATGGGCGATTGTCCGAGCGTTCAGCACGCGGTTATGCACGCTTTGCTCGCCTAACCCGCCCTATGCTCAGCGAACTCAGTTGGCTTGCCGTACAGAGCCAGGTTGAGGCCGAGCGCTTTGTGGCGCTGGGCGCCTTGCCTGAGCGGGTAGACGTGACCGGCTCGATCAAGTTTGATGTCCGCCCGCCCGAAGGTATCGCCGAACGCGCACAAGCACTGCGCGGCGACTGGCAAGCACAAAACCGTCCGCTATGGATTGCCGCCAGCACCCATGCGGGCGAGGATGAAATCGCACTCGCCGCGCATAAAACACTGCTGCAAAAGCGTCCCGATGCCTTGCTGATTTTGGTGCCGCGCCACCCCGAACGCTTTGCCAGCGTTCATGCGCTTTGCCAGCAACAAGGCTTTAGCGTAAAACGCCGCGGAGCAGGCGAGCCGGTGGACGAAAGCACCCAACTGCTGCTGGGCGATACGCTGGGCGAGCTGCTATTTCTCTACGCACTGGCGGATTTGGCGTTAGTCGGCGGCTCATTGGTGCCTCGCGGCGGACATAATCTGCTGGAACCTGCCGCGCTCGGCAAGCCGCTGCTATCAGGCGTTTACCTGTTTAATTTTGCCGACATTGCCGCGCAGCTTAAGCAAGCGGGCGCGTTGCAATACGTCACTGATGCCGAAACCTTAGCCGCAGCGCTCGCCACTTTATGGGATAACCCAAAGCAGGCGCAGCAGATGCGAGAAGCCGCACAATCCGTACTCATAGCCAATCAAGGTGCACTCAATCGCCTGCTCGATGGGCTGCACTCACTTTTGAAGGAACCCTGATGAGCAATCCCTTGCTGAGCGACTTTGACCTACCGCCTTGGTCTGCCATTAAACCTTGCCATGTGGAACCGGCGATTGACAGCATCCTCGCCGAAAACCGCAAAAATATCGACGAACTGCTGCAAAACCAACCCCATCCGCCGACCTGGCAATCACTGGTACAGCCGCTGGAAGCATTAGACGCCAAGCTTTCCCGTGCCTTTGGTCCGGTTTCGCATTTAAATGCCGTATGCAACAACCAAGAACTGCGCACGGCTTATGAAAACTGCCTGCCGAAAATTTCCGCCTACAGCACTGAACTTGGGCAGAACAAGCGGCTATTTGCGGCGTACCAAGCGCTTTCGCAGGACAAAAGCTTAAATCTTGCCCAACAAACCATTGTTAAAAACAGCTTGCGCGACTTTCGCCTGTCCGGCATTGATTTGCCACAAGAGTCGCAACAACGCTTTGCGCAAATCCAGCAAGAGCTGGCAGAACTCACCAGCCGTTTTTCCAATCAATTACTCGACGCGACCGAACACTGGCATCAACTGATTACCGATGAAGCCGAGCTTTGTGGCGTGCCGGAGCTTGCCAAAGCGCAGATGCAGCAAGCCGCAGAGCGCAAAAACCAGCAAGGCTGGCGGGTTTCGCTGGAATACCCCTGCTACCACGCGGTAATGACCTACGCCGATAACCGCGCCTTGCGCGAGACCGTCTACCGCGCCCACGCGACCCGCGCCTCAGATCAAGGGCCAAATGCCGGTCAATTCGATAACGGCCCACTGATGCAGCAAATCCTAAGGCTACGCGAAGAAGAGGCCAAGCTGCTGGGTTTTGCCCATTACGCGGAACTTTCCCTGCAAAGCAAAATGGCCGAATCGCCGCAGCAAGTGATCGGCTTTTTACAAGACCTCGCCGAGCGCAGCCGCGCCTTTGCGCTAAACGATTTAGCCGAACTTAAAGCCTTTGCCGAAGCATCAGGCCAAAGCGACCTGCAAAGTTGGGACATCAGTTACTTCAGCGAAAAACTGCAACAACGCCGTTTTAGCCTGTCGCAAGAAGCGCTGCGTGCTTATTTCCCCATCGATAAGGTGCTGTCTGGCCTGTTTGCCATAGTGCATAAGCTCTATGGGATTGAAGTGACCGAATTGCAGCACTTTGAGCGCTGGCATCAAGACGTTCGCCTGTTTGCCATAGTCGAAAAAGGCGAGCCGATTGGCCGCTTTTACCTTGACCTGTACGCCCGCGAAGGCAAACGCGGCGGCGCCTGGATGGATAACGCGCGAGACCGCCGCCGCGATAAAAACGGCGCACTGATACGCCCGGATGCTTATCTGGTCTGCAACTTCAGCCCGCCGGCAACGGGCAAACCTGCGCTTTTAACCCATGATGACGTCATCACGCTGTTCCATGAGTTTGGCCATGGCCTGCATCATCTATTAAGTGAAGTTGACCAATTGGACGCTTCCGGTATCAACGGCGTGGCTTGGGATGCGGTCGAGCTGCCCAGCCAATTTATGGAAAACTGGTGCTGGCAGAGCGAGGCGCTTTCGCTGATTTCTTCCCATTATCAAACGGGCGAGCCGCTGCCGACTGAATTGCTCAGCAGCATGCTGGCCGCGCGCAATTTTCAGTCCGCATTGATGATGCTAAGGCAGTTGGAGTTTTCCCTGTTCGACCTTGAACTGCACCAAAATCAAGACGGCAAAAGCGTGCAGCAAGTGCTGGATGAAGTGCGCAAGCGCATCGCGGTACTTATTCCACCGAGCTGGAACCGCTTTGCCAACAGCTTCTCGCATATCTTCGCCGGTGGTTATGCCGCCGGTTATTACAGCTATAAATGGGCAGAAGTGCTCTCGGCGGATGCTTTTGCCCGTTTTGAAGAGGATGGTCTGTTTAATGCAGAGACCGGACGCGCCTTTCGGGGTGCCATTTTGGCAAGCGGCGGCAGCGAAGAAGCGATGGATTTATTTGTGCGCTTTCGTGGTCGCAAACCTTCCATCGACGCGCTACTGCGTCACTCGGGATTAACCGATGATTAAGCGCTTTATCGCCAGTGCCGTCTGCCCTGATTGCGCAGCAATGGACAGCATCCGCGTCTGGCAAGAAAACGGCATTTACCAGCGCGAATGCGTACGCTGCGGCCATTACCGGCGACTGGATGAAACACCGCCGCCCGCCCCTGCCCCACAGCCAGTGCAGCCGGTTAAATTTGTGCCATGAGCGAGTTTCTCGCCGTCGCCGCCTTGCACCTGCTCGCCGTTGCCCTGCCGGGGCCTGATTTTGCCGTGATCTTGCGCCAGAGCCTGCACTTTGGGCGGCGCATCGGCATATTGACTGCCCTTGGCATTGGCGCGGGGATTTGCGTACATGTGCTGTACAGCTTGATCGGCGTCGCGGCACTGCTGCAAAGCAGCGCCTGGCTGATGCGCAGCGCCGAACTCTTGGGCGCGGGCTGGTTGCTGTATTTGGGGATGATGTTTATCCGCCCGTGCAAAACCACAGCACAAACGGCCGATAACCATAAGGCCAGCGCCGCCCATCCCGCCCGCGCTTTTGCCTTGGGCTTTATGACCAACGCCACCAATCCCAAAGCCCCGCTTTTTTTCCTCGCCCTGTTTACCAGCGTGGTCAGCAGCCAAACGCCGCTTTCCGTACGCCTGCTCTATGGCCTTTGGATGTGCCTGGCAACCGCGCTCTGGTTTGTACTGGTCAGCCTGCTATTTACCCAGCCTAAATTGCACCAGCGCTTTTTGCGCCTATCACGCACGCTGGAAACGGCAATGGGCTTTTTGTTAATAGCGTTTTCGCTCAGACTGTTTTGGCAGGTTGCGAACGGAATAGTCGAATAAATCAGCTACCATGCCGCTTTGCCCGCACGGACTATAAGGAAGTTCGCCATGCCGCCCACCCCCCCAAAAATCCTTTCCAGCCAAATAGTGGCGAAAAGTCGTTTGTTTACCGTGGAGCGACTGGAATTGCGCTTTTCCAATGGTGTGGAGCGCAGTTATGAACGCCTGGTAGGCAGCGGGCAAATACCGGGGGCGGTGATGGTGGTAGCGCTCGCCGACCGCGAGCATGCCCTTTTGGTCGAGGAATACTGCGCAGGCAGTGCGGATTATCAACTCTCGCTGCCCAAGGGCTTGATTGAGCCGGGCGAGGATTTTTTGGCAGCGGGAAACCGCGAGCTGCAAGAAGAAGCCGGTTTTGCCGCCAGAAACCTGGAATATTTAACCGACCTTGGCCTGTCCCCGGCCTATATGAGCCAGCGCATTGCCGTGGTGCTGGCGCGTGACCTGTACCAGCAGCGCCTGCCCGGTGACGAGCCAGAGCCGATGCGCCTGGATAAAATCAGCCTGCACAACCTGTACAGTCTGCTCAGCAACCCACAATTTACCGATGGCCGCGCCTTGGCTGCGCTCTATCTGACACGTGATTTATTACAACAGCGAGGTGAACTATGAGCCATCCCCATCCCTTACTGCCCGCCGTTATCCAGGCGGTTAAAGAAGCCGGCGAGGCGATTTTGCCTTACTGGCGCAGTACGCTTGCCGTAACGCAAAAAGCCGATGACTCACCGGTGACTGAGGCCGATTTAGCCGCCCATCAACTGCTGGTTCAACGCTTAAGCCAAATCGCACCGGATATTGCCATTTTGTCGGAAGAAGACTGCAAAATTCCGCTCGATACGCGCAAAAACTGGCAGCGCTGGTGGCTGATTGATCCGCTGGACGGCACCCGCAGTTTTATCCGAGGCAGCGAAGAATTTACCGTTAATGTCGCGCTGATTGAGCAAGGTCGCGTGGTCTTTGGCGTGGTCGGCCAGCCAACGAGCGGCTGCCTCTGGTGGGGCGGGGCGGGTTTAGGCAGCTTTGTTTGCCCGCCGGGAGAAGCCGCGCAGATGCTGTTTATTGGCCAGCCGCCCGCCACCGGTTTTACCCTTTCGACCAACCGCACACACAGCAATCCCGCGCAAGATGCCTTGATCAAAGCCATCGAGATGCGCTTTGCCGTGCAGCGGCAAAAAGCCTCAAGCTCGCTAAAAATGTGCCTGCTGGCCGAAGGCAAAGTCGACCTCTACCCGCGCCTGGCCCCCACTTCACAGTGGGATACCGCCGCCGCGCAAGGCGTACTCGAAGGTGCAGGCGGCTTGGTAGTGGATGCACAGGGCGAGCCGCTTAGCTATTCGCCCAAAGAAAGTCTGCTCAACCCCGGCTTTATCTCCCTGCCCGCTGCCGCCTCTTGGCGTGAGGAGGTATTGCAGCTTGCACGGGATGCGTTATCAACCAATGGCATCCCAAGCGGATTTGATACGCAACAGTAGCGCGCTGGTCTCCAGGAGCGCCGCTTCCAGCGTCTTTGCGTCTTCACGCGAGGCTTTAAGCAGGCGGCGCGTCATATAGTCGTACAGCTTAGCCAGATTGGCAGCGAGTTTGCCGCCCACCTTAAAGTTAAGCCCCTCGTGCAGAGCGCTGATAATGGCAATAGCCTTACCCAGCGCCTCGCCTTTTTGCGCCATATCACCGCGTGCCAGCGCCCCGCGTGCTTCGGCAAGGCGCGCCAGAGCGCCTTCCATCAGCATTTGAATCAAGCGGTGCGGGCTTGCCTGCTGCACTTGCAGCTCTGTTCCATTGCGCTGGTATTGACGCAGCGCATGCAGTGCGTTCATCGCTTCACTCCTAAACCATGCCGAGCAGGCCATTCAAGCTGCCGCTGGTTTTTTGCAATTGGCTGATCATGCGATCCATAGCGATGAATTTGGCGTAGAGGTTTTTCTCCACCGACTGCATGCGCAAATTAAGCGCTTCCAGTTGGTTTTTTACGCTGTCTCTGGTTTTTTGTTCGCCGTTAATACGGGTTTCTAAAATGCCGCCTTTTTCACTATAGCTTTGAATGCTTTTTTCAAGGCGGCTCATCAGGCCGTTTTCACCGCTTAAAAATGCAGTGGCCGCTTGGTACTGTTCGGTTAAGGCTTTATCGAGTTTTTTATCATCGACTTTTAGCTTGCCGTCTCTTTCGCAGCTAATGCCCAAATCCGCCAATACGCGCAGCTCACCGGTCATGGCGGTGGAAAAAGTCGCACTTAACCCATTTTGCAGATGACGCAGGGTGGAATCACCGGTCAATTTGCCGACCAAAGGCTCACCGCCTTCAACCGGCACCACGCGCCCTAATTCGCCGAAGGTGCTCTGTAATTTGTTATAGGCGCCTACAAAGGTATGCAATGCCTTTTTAATATCGACTTGATTACTTTCGATCGTTAGGGTAAGTGGTTTTTCAGTCACTTCAGTGAGTTTAAAGTTCACCCCTTCAATAACATCTTTAATGTCGTTGGAGGCACTTTCCATTGGCAGGCCGTCGATGGTAAAACGGGCATTGCTGGCTTGTTGTAAAACTTCTTTTTTATCGCCCAATGCGTTTAATTGTTTATCGCTGGAACTCACCAAAAACTGTAAATCATTGCCCTCGCCGCCTTCTTTGGCAGAAAATATTAAACGACTTTCGCCGCTTTTCGGGTCATTAACAAGACCCGCGCTAATGCCTTGGTCTTTAAACCGGGTATTGATTTGCTGTTGTAACTCGCCCAGCGTAGTTCCCGCTTTAACCTCCATTGAATAGACTTTATCGGCTAAATGAATGTCTATTTTGCCGCCTTCGCTAAATGGGGTATCCGCGCCACCTTTAACAGCGCCGCTGGCGATTTTGCTGCTTTTGGCAAGCTCAATAACTTGCAACTGATACTGCCCGAGTTTGGCTTTGCTGTCTGCGGAAACTTCAATGCCCTGTCCGCCGCTAACACGGGCGTTACGCTGGTTAAACAGTTTTGCTGATTTAAGTGCTTCAAGCGCGTCTGCAAATTCTGCCAGCGCACCTTTTAATGTACCGAGCGCGGAAATTTTCGCCGTCGCCGTATCGTCCAGGCGCTTAAGCTGCGCCGCCTTGGGCGCGGCTTCTGCCGTGACCGAGGCTTTAACAATCTCATCGATATTGATGCCTGAACCAATACCTGCAATACCACTCATCTGCTTACCTCCCTAAAAAGCCACCCGCTCCCCGGCCCTTGGGAGAGGCCGGGGAGCGGGGAGTCTCGCTTAACGCAGCAGGTTAAGTACCGCCTGCGGCAGTTGGTTGGCCTGCGCCAAAATCGCCGTGCCGGCTTGTTGCAAGATTTGGTTTTTGGTGAGATTCGCCGTTTCTGCGGCAAAATCGGTGTCTTGCAAACGACCACGCGCCGCAGAGACGTTCTCGCCAATGTTTTGCAGGTTGGCGATAGTGTTCTCAAAACGGTTTTGCACCGCACCCAACTGCGCACGCTGCGCGTCAATCGCCTGAATCGACTGGTCGATAATAATGACCGCTTCCTGGGCGCTCTTGGCATCCGCCAAGTTGATGTCTTTAACGCGGTTGTTGGTCGCCGTGGTCAATGTCACCTCAGTAGCCAGTGCGTCTGACTTGGCATCGGGCACGGGCTCTTTATCGACTGGCTTTAGCGCTTTTTCTGCATCAGCTACGTTGCTGGCGGAGGCGTATTCAAGCTTGATGTCAGCCGCCACAGCGGCCGTGACCAAATCCAAATCGCCGTCTTTATTGATAAAAGCGCCCACGCCAATATTGGCATCGTTAATCAGATTGGCTAGACCCTGTACTTGCTCTTCTGCACTTACACCTTCGCCCAATTGGCTGCTGAAGGTGCGCGTTTCGCCGCCTACCGTCAGGCTGATGGCAAAGGCTTTGGCCTCGGCCTGGTCGCCTTCACTGGCAGAAGCGGCAATTTCGTCCTTTTTAATGCTGCCGGTGCTGTAGCTGGCTTTCAGCGCTGAAGTGCTCATTTCGTCGAACTTGACGCTGATGGTTTCATTCGCCGCGCTGCCGACCTGGAAGGTGGTGGTGCCAAAGCTGCCGTCGAGCAGTTTTTTGCCACCGAAGGTGGTGGTATTGGCGATACGGTCGAGTTCTTTTTTAAGCTCGGCGGTTTCCGCGTTCAGCGCTTTACGCTCTTCGGCGCTGTTAGAGCCGTTAGCCGCTTGCAGCGCCAAATCACGCATGCGCTGCAAAATGCTGGTGGACTGTTGCAATGCACCTTCTGCGGTCTGCGCCATCGAGATACCGTCTTTGGTGTTTTTAACCGCGACATTCAAACCGTTAATCTGGCTGGTCAGACGGTTGGCAATTTGCAGTCCGGCGGCATCGTCTTTGGCGCTGTTGATACGGCTGCCGGTGGACAGGCGCTGCAAGGAAGTATCCAAAGCGCCAGAAGAAGTGTTCAGGTTACGTTGGGTATTTAAAGAAGCAATATTGGTATTGACGGTTAAAGCCACGTGTTACGCTCCAATGGTTTAAAAGATAAAAGGGTGCATGCAACGGCGTTACTTTGCAGACGTTGCATCACTTAAGACGCTTATCGGCGCGGCTCTTACAAACTTTAAACACAGACTCTCTTGCGCAAAAACCCGCGGCATTTTGCGTATAATTGCGGGCTTTTCCGTCTATTGAGCGCGTTATGCAGTGGGTTCGTGGCCTTTACAACTTAAGCGAAGGACATTCGGGCTGTGTCGCCACTATTGGTAATTTCGATGGCGTACATATCGGCCATCGGGCGATTTTGTCGCGCCTTTGCGAACGCGCCCGCGACTTTGCTTTACCCAGCGCAGTGGTGTTGTTTGAGCCGCAGCCGCGCGAATATTTTTCCCCAGAAAACGCACCGGCGCGGCTTTCCAGACTGCGTGACAAGTTGACCGAGTTTGCCGCACTTAATATCGACCAAGTGCTGATACTCGCCTTTAACCGCCGTCTTAGCCAGTTATCTGCCGAAGACTTTATCCAGCAAGTCCTCGCGCGTGGTTTGGCGGTCAAGCATCTGGAGGTGGGCGACGATTTTCGTTTCGGCGCAAAGCGTCGCGGGGATTTTGCCCTGCTCGAACAAATCGGCAAACAACAGGGGTTTGCCGTAGAAGCCGCACAAACCGTGCTATTTGAAGGCGAGCGCGTGAGCAGCAGCCGGGTAAGATGCGCGCTTGCAGCGGGCGATTTTGCGCAGGCCAAGGCGCTTTTGGGTCGCCCGTTTGCGATAACTGGCCGCGTGATTGAAGGACAAAAACTCGCCGCCACACTCGGCACGCCGACCGCCAATATCCAGCTTTGCCGAAGGCACGCGCCGCTACATGGCGTGTTTGTGGTTAGCGTTAAATTAAACGGAAAAAACCTCAAAGGCGTTGCCAATATCGGCACGCGCCCGACCGTTGCCGGTGACGGGCGCGCCCATCTGGAAGTCCATCTGCTGGACTTTTCCGCCAATCTTTATGGCAAGCGGCTCGCCGTCACCTTCCACCACAAACTGCGCGACGAGCAGCGCTTTGCCTGCCTTGATGCGCTCAAAGCGGCGATTGCTGCCGATATTGCCGCCGCCCATACTTACCTTTTGCAAAAAACGCCAAGATGACCGACTACAAAGACAGCCTGAACCTGCCGCAAACCGATTTCCCGATGAAAGCGGGCTTGCCGCAACGCGAGCCGCAAATGCTTGAGCGTTGGGAAAACCTTAATCTCTACCAAAAAATCCGCGAGCAGGCCAAAGGTCGCCAAAAATTTATCCTGCACGACGGCCCGCCCTACGCCAATGGCAGCATTCATATCGGTCACGCCGTTAATAAAATCCTTAAAGACATCATTGTGCGCAGCAAAACGCTGGCCGGTTTTGACGCACCTTACGTGCCCGGCTGGGACTGCCACGGTCTGCCGATTGAGCACAAGGTCGAGGTCGAGCACGGCAAGCATCTGCCTGGCGAACAAGTGCGCACGCTGTGCCGTGATTACGCCAAAGAGCAAATTGAAGGACAAAAGGCGGACTTTATCCGCCTGGGCGTGCAGGGGCAGTGGGATAACCCATATCAAACCATGAACTTTGCCAACGAGGCCGGGGAAATCCGCGCACTCGCCAAGATGATTGCGGCGGGCTACCTGGTTAAAGACTTAAAACCGGTCAACTGGTGCTTTGACTGCGGCTCAGCGCTGGCCGAAGCGGAAGTCGAATACGCCGATAAACCATCCGATGCCATTGACGTGGGTTTTACCGCAGTGGATAACGCCAAACTCGCCGCTGCTTTTGGCTTATCTTCCATCAACAAACCCGTGCAAGCGGTTATTTGGACCACCACGCCCTGGACCATTCCCGCCAACCAAGCACTTAATCTCCACCCCGAATACGATTACGCGCTGGTCGATATTGGCGAACGTTTTTTATTACTGGCTGAAGAACTGGTGAGCGAATGCCTTGCACGGTACGGCTTATCCGGCCAAAAAATCGCGCAATGCCAAGGCGTGGCGCTGGAACTCATCGAATTTGCCCACCCGTTCTACCCGCGCACTGCACCGGTTTATCTGGCCGATTACGTCGCCCTCGATGCCGGAACCGGCATTGTCCACTCCGCCCCGGCCTACGGCGAGGACGACTTTCGCACCGCCAAAGCCTACGGCCTTTCAAGTGATGACATTATCAGTCCGGTACAGGGTAACGGCGTTTATGCCGATTCTTTACCGCTGTTCGGCGGACAATTTATCTGGAAGGCGGGTTCCGCGATTATCGATAAGCTGCGCGAGAGCGGCGCACTGCTTAAGCATGAGCGCATCACACACAGCTATATGCACTGCTGGCGGCACAAAACGCCGCTGATTTACCGCGCCACGGCGCAGTGGTTTATCCGTATGGATAACGAAGACAGCACGCCAAGTTTGCGAGAAAAAGCCCTGGCGGCGATTGAACAAACGGACTTTGTCCCCGCTTGGGGCAAGGCCAGGTTGCACGGCATGATTGCCAGCCGTCCCGATTGGTGCATCTCGCGCCAGCGCAATTGGGGCGTGCCTATCCCGCTGTTTTTGCATAAAGAAAGCGGCGAATTGCACCCGCACACGCTGGAATTAATGGAGCAGGTCGCCGAGCGCGTGGAACAAAGCGGCATTGAGGCTTGGTTTGCCCTCGATGCGCAAGAATTGCTCGGTAGCGAGGCCGGGCAATACGAAAAAATCAGCGACACGCTGGATGTCTGGTTTGATTCCGGCACGACCCATTACCACGTGCTGCGCGGCTCGCACCCGCTTGCGCACGTAAGCGGTCCTGCGGCAGACCTGTATCTGGAAGGCTCCGACCAGCACCGCGGCTGGTTTCACTCCTCGCTTTTAACCGGCTGCGCGATCGACGGCCAAGCACCTTATCGGCAGCTTTTAACCCACGGTTTCACGGTGGATGAAAACGGCCGCAAGATGTCCAAATCCTTGGGCAACGTGATTGCCCCGCAGCAAGTCACCAACAGCTTGGGCGCGGATATTTTGCGCCTTTGGGTGGCGACGACGGATTATTCCGGCGAAATGGCGGTCTCCAAAACCATTTTGGCGCGTAGTGCCGATGCCTACCGGCGCATTCGCAATACCGCGCGGTTTTTACTCGCTAATCTCAGCGGCTTTGACCCCGCCCAAAACGCCCTGCCCTTTGCCGAAATGCTCGCGCTTGACCGCTGGGCGGTAGACCGCGCCCTTTTGTTGCAACAGGACATCGAGCACGCCTATCGCGAGTATCGCTTCTGGCATGTCTACTCCAAGCTGCACAATTTTTGCGTGCAGGACATGGGTGGTTTTTATCTGGACATTATCAAAGACCGCCAATACACCACTTCTGCCGACAGCCGCGCACGGCGTTCCTGCCAAACCGCGCTCTGGCATATCGCCGAGGCATTAGTACGCTGGATGGCGCCGATTCTTGCCTTTACCGCCGATGAAATCTGGCAGTACCTGCCGGGCGAGCGCGGCGAATCCGTGCATCTTGCGCTCTGGTACCAAGGCTTGACCGAACTGCCCCAAGACTTTGCCTTGGGGCGCGCATTTTGGGAGCAAGTGATGGCGGTAAAAACCACCGTCAATAAAGAACTGGAACGGCTACGCGCCGCCAAACAGATCGGCGGCAATCTGCAAGCCGAGGTGACTTTGTACTGTTCGGACGAACTCAGCGAACAACTTGCGCAACTGCAAGAAGAACTGCGCTTTGTGCTGATTACTTCGACCGCCCGGCTTTTGCCACTAAAAGATGCGCCAGCAGGTGCGGTAGAAACCGAACTCGCCGGTTTAAAACTCAAAGTAGAAAAATCCAGTCACGAAAAATGTGCTCGTTGCTGGCATCACTGCGCCGATGTCGGCACGCATCCAGAGCATCCTGAGATTTGTGGGCGCTGCATCGACAACCTTGAAGGCGCGGGTGAGGTGCGTCGCTATGCTTAAACAATTCGGAAAACTGCCTTGGCTGCTGTTAAGTCTTATCGTCGTTTTGCTCGACCAAATCAGCAAACTGCACTTTGAAGCGCTACTGCAAGTGCACCCGCCGATTACGGTGATTGAAAACTACTTTAGTTTTTCTCTGGCCTACAACAAAGGCGCGGCCTTTAGCTTTTTGGCCGCTGCCTCCGGCTGGCAGCGCTGGTTTTTTATTGTGATTGCGCTGGCCGTAAGCGCCGTGTTAGTGGTTTGGCTTAAGCGCTTAAAAGCCCATGAAAGCTGGGTTGCCTTGGCGCTAGCGCTGATTTTGGGCGGCGCTATCGGCAATCTGATCGACCGTATCGCCTACGGCCAAGTGATTGATTTTATCCTGCTGCACTGGCAACACCGCTGGTACTTCCCGGCCTTTAACCTGGCCGACAGCGCCATTACCATCGGCGCGGCGGTACTGATATTGGACATGTTCAGAACTAAGCGGGCTTAACCCGCCCACTTTTAAATAGGGTCTTAGGAAGCAAACGCGATCAAAGCGGCTGTTCACGCAGTAATTTTAGCAAGGCCAGATAGATGTTTTCATGTCGATGATTGA
>NZ_LSZO01000060.1 GCF_001580025.1 Ventosimonas gracilis
TGGCGACGGGTTGGTTGCGATAGCGCAGTGCAGGCGTGGTTTCACGTTCCAGCAAATCCATTGCCCACAATAATTCCAGCAGATAGCCGGTATTGGCCGCATCCAGCGACAGTTGCGCGGCCAGGGCTTCAGCAGTGGTGAACGCTTGCAGATGCGAGAACAGCCCACACTCCAAGGCCACGCGCACAGCATCGGCACCCAGCCCGTCCAGTTGTCCCGCCCAACAGGCTTGCAACGCGTGCGGTTC
>NZ_LSZO01000061.1 GCF_001580025.1 Ventosimonas gracilis
TGATTTTCGAACGTTTGAAGTACCTATTTTTACCAGTCATATCAGGAAGTTATCATGCCATAAAAACATGTTTGCTTCCTAAGACCCTATATAAAAATGACTTTACTTTGTGAAAACTTAGTAAGAAAATAGCTTAGGGTCTGTTTCCGTTTCAAACGCGAGCCGCGCTGCTGCTCAAAATTTCGCCAGACTAGGCGCAGCATGCAGCCAATGTGTACAACCTTGGCAAATGCGGAGGCGACGTATGGCGAAATTTTGGGCGCAGCCCGAAGGGACGAGGCAGATTTTTCGCGCCGCTGGGTTGCTCGTCGCTCATTTGCAATAGCAAACTTCGCTTCTCGCGCCTTGCCGCGCGAAAAATCTGCCTCCGCCTTCGCCACGTTTGAAACGGGAACAGCCCCTGCAATAACTTTTGCCTTTAACGTCCACTTAGGCTAAATTACTGCCCCCGCGCCGCCCTGCCCAAGGGTGCGCCGCGAAAATGGTGAGGTGTCCGAGTGGTTGAAGGAGCACGCCTGGAAAGCGTGTATACAGGAAACTGTATCGAGGGTTCGAATCCCTCCCTCACCGCCACAATCACAGGCGATTGCCTGATTACCGCAAAGGCCGTTATGCAAGCATTGCAGCAAAAGCGCATTGTGCTGGGTGTCACCGGCGGTATTGCAGCCTATAAAAGTGCCGAACTGGTGCGTCGTCTGCGCGAGCAGGGCGCGACTGTGCGGGTGGTGATGACACAGGCCGCCACGCGCTTTATCACGCCGCTGACCTTGCAGGCGCTGTCCGGCCATCCGGTTTATGTGGATTTGTTCGATGCGCAAAGCGAAGCCGCCATGGGGCATATCGAACTCGCTCGTTGGGCGGATTTGCTGCTGATTGCACCGGCGAGCGCGAACTGCCTTGGCAAGCTCGCGCACGGTCTCGCCGATGACCTGTTAAGCACGTTGCTGCTTGCAACCAAGGCCAAAGTGGCGCTCGCTCCAGCCATGAACCAAGCGATGTGGAGCCATCCGGCGACCCAAGTCAATCTCGCACTCTTGCAAAGCCGCGGCGTACAGGTATTTGGCCCGGCAGTAGGCAGCCAGGCTTGTGGTGACATCGGAGTGGGGCGAATGCTGGAGGCCGCTGAAATCGCAGCGCTCGCGGCAAGCTGTTTTGCCCGCCAAGTCTTGGCCGGTTTGCGCGTGCTGATTACTGCCGGCCCCACCCAAGAAAGCATCGACCCGGTGCGCTATATCAGCAACCATAGTTCCGGAAAAATGGGCTTTGCGCTGGCTAGTGCCGCCGCCGAAGCGGGCGCACAAGTCACCTTGATTGCAGGCCCAGTACACCTGCCCACGCCCGCGCGGGTTAAGCGCGTGGATGTGAAAAGCGCACGCGAAATGCTCAAAGCCTGTGAAGCGGCCATGCCCTGTGATGTGCTGATTGCCGCCGCCGCCGTCGCCGACTACCACCCGCAAACCGCAGCCAAGCAGAAGCTTAAAAAAAATCCGCAAAACCCAAACGGCCTACGGCTGCAACTGGTCTGCAATCCCGATATTCTGGCCACCTTGGCACAGCGTAAAGACCGGCCGTTTTGCGTCGGTTTTGCCGCTGAAACCGAGCACCTGCTGGAACACGCCACAAGCAAACTACGCGATAAAAACCTGGATTTAATCGTCGCCAATGACGTCAAACGCAGCGATATTGGCTTTAACAGTGACGACAACGCCGTCACTCTGATTGACCGCCAAGGCCAGCAAACCCGCTTGGATAAAGCCCGCAAATCTGAAATTGCCCGCCAGTTAATGGGTCTAATTGCAAGTCACCTGCCCTCTCCCATAAATGGGAGCTTTTAACCATGCACAAACTGCAAACCCAAATCCTCGATAAACGCCTTGGCCGCGATTTTCCGCTTCCCACTTACGCCACCTGCGGCTCGGCCGGACTTGACCTGCGCGCCATGCTCGAACAGGACACACTGATTGAACCTGGGCAAACCCTGCTTATCCCCAGCGGTCTTGCCATTCATATTGGCGACCCTGGATTGGCCGCACTGATTTTGCCGCGTTCCGGTTTGGGGCATAAGCAGGGCATTGTGCTGGGCAATCTGGTGGGACTGATTGATTCGGACTACCAAGGCGAGCTGAAAATCTCCTGTTGGAACCGCGGGAACCACAGGTTTTGCCTCAAAGTCGGCGAGCGTATCGCGCAACTGCTACTGGTGCCGGTGCTGCAAGCGCAGCTTGAGTTGGTCGACAGCTTTGATAAAAGCACACGCGGTGCGGGCGGTTTTGGGCATTCCGGCCAGCATTAACCTGCCGCCTGGCCTGTTTCGTGCCTATGACCTGCGCGGCATCGTTGGGCAGGATTTAGATACCCGCACGGCCTTTTCCATTGGCCGCGCCATTGGCACAGCCAGCCAGCGCGCAGGCGAGGCGCGCGTATTGGTCGCGCGCGACGGGAGACTGTCCAGCCCCGCGCTGATGCAGGCATTGCAGCAAGGCTTATTGGCCAGCGGCTGCCAAGTGATTGACCTTGGCCTTACGCCCGTGCCGCTGCTGTATTTCGCGGCTACAATAGGGTCTGCTCCCGCTTCAAACGTGGCGAAGGCGGAGGCAGATTTTTCGCGCGGCAAGGCGCGAGAAGCGAAGTTTGCTATTGCAAATGAGCGACGAGTAACACAGCAGCGCGAAAAATCTGCCCCGTCCCTTCGGGCTGCGCCCAAAATTTCGCCATACGTCGCCTCCGCATTTGCCAAGGTTGTACACATTGGCTGCATGCTGCGCCTAGTCT
>NZ_LSZO01000062.1 GCF_001580025.1 Ventosimonas gracilis
GCCTATTGGCAGCGCAGTCATGTTGACTGGCAGCCATAATCCGCCCGAATACAACGGCTTTAAGATTTTGCGGGCGGGCGAGCCGCTCAGCGCCGAACAAATCCAGCTACTGCGGCGCTCAATCAAAAACGAGGATTTTGTCAGCGGGCAAGGCGTTATTCGCAAGCAGTCCATCTTTAAGGATTACTGCGCGGCGCTTGGCGCAGGCATTTATCTAGCAAGACCGCTAAAAATCGTTATCGACTGCGCCAATGGTGCCACCGGCCTGATCGCCCCGCGCCTGTTTAAGGCGCTAGGTTGCGAGGTTATCCCACTCTTTGCCGAAGTGGACGGGCGCTTTCCTAATCATCCGCCCGACCCCAGCCGCGCAGAAAACCTGCAAAGCCTTATCCAGGCCGTCAAAGACAGCCGCGCGGATATGGGGCTTGCTTTTGACGGCGACGGCGACCGCTTGGGCGTAGTCACCAATAGCGGGCGGATTATCCCGGCAGACCAATTACTGATGCTGTTTGCCGGTGAGCTTTTAACCCAGCACCCCGGCGTATCCGTCGTGTTTGACGTGAAATGCAGCTACCGCCTGCCCGAATGGATTAAAAAGCAAGGCGGCAAGCCATTGATGGTAAAAACCGGTCGAACCCATATCCGCGAGGCCATGCGGCAAAACGGCGCGTTGCTGGGCGGTGAACTGAGCGGGCATTTTTGCTTTGCCGATCGCTGGAACGGTTTTGACGATGCACTCTACGCCGCCGCCCGTCTGCTGCAAACTTTAAGCCAAAGCGAAAAAACCAGCGACGCACTCGCAGCTGAATTACCGCAAGACTGCGCCACGGAAGAAATCACTATCGCCGTAGCGGATGAGGAAAAATTCGCCCTGATCGACCGTCTGCAACAACAGGCCGAGTTTAGCGGTGGACAGATCAACCGGCTCGACGGCATTCGCGTAGACTGGCCGCGCGGTTTTGGCCTGATCCGCGCCTCCAATACCAGTCCTGCGCTGACGCTGCGCTTTGCCGCAGAGGACGAAACCGAACTTAAGCGCATCCAACAACTTTTTGCTAAGCAACTACAGCTTGTCTTGCCCACTTTTAGAGGAATACTGCCATGCCGCTAGGCCGTCGCACCGCTGCCCATATCGCCGAAGTGCTGTCCGAGGCGCTGCCTTATATCCATCGTTTTGTCGGCAAAGTGCTGGTGATTAAATACGGCGGCAACGCGATGGAAACCGATGAACTGAAAAAAGGCTTCGCGCGTGACATTGTGCTGATGAAGGCGGTCGGCATTCATCCGGTGGTCGTGCACGGCGGCGGCCCGCAAATTGGCAGTTTGCTTGCAAGGCTTAATATCGAAAGCCACTTTGTCGAAGGCATGCGCGTCACCGACAGCCAAACCATGGACGTGGTGGAAATGGTCTTGGGCGGACTGGTCAACAAGGATATCGTCAACCTGATTAACCATCACGGCGGCAACGCCATTGGCCTTACCGGCAAGGATGCAAGGCTGATTCGCGCCAAAAAACTCACCGTTTCGCGCAAAACGCCAGAAATGACCCAGCCGGAAATTATCGACATCGGCCATGTCGGTGAAGTCAGCCAAATCAACAGCGATTTGCTCGCCATGCTGGTGCAGAGCGACTTTATCCCAGTTATTGCGCCGATTGGTGTCGGCGCGGACGGACAGTCCTACAACATCAATGCAGACCTTGTCGCCGGCAAAGTGGCCGAGGCGCTGGCGGCGGAAAAACTGCTGCTTTTAACCAATACCGCAGGGCTTTTGGACAAAAACGGACAGGTATTGACCGGCCTTTGCACCGCGCAAGTGGATGAATTGATTGCCGATGGCACGGTTCACGGCGGCATGCTACCAAAAATCCGCTGCGCCCTCTGTGCTGTGCAAGGCGGCGTGACCACCGCGCACATTATCGACGGTCGCGTCCCACACGCCGTACTGCTGGAAATCTTTACCGACAGCGGCGTAGGCACTTTGATCAAGCAAAATCCGGCATAAAGTGCTTTGGCTCCCCTATCCCATTTGTCGGAGAGGGGTAAACTTAAGAAGCTGAACCGCTTAATAACTCGACCAACCTCGCCTGCTCGTCATCAAATTCGCTGGCCACCTTAAGACGCTGTGATTTGTATTGCGCGAGAAGGGCTTGCAGTTTGCGCTGCTCGGTTTTGAGCTGGCTGATTTCCTGCGCCAAATCGGGGTCATCGGCGGCCTTTCGATCGCGGCGGATGGCCGCCAGCTTGTCATGCAGGTAGGCCAGCTTGTCGTTTATCGGCGACAGTTGGTTTTCGGTCTTTTCAATCAAGGCATCAAACTCGCGCAATTTGCTTTGCTTGACGCGGTCTACATCCTCAGGACTGCTGTAGAGACGCAGCAGGCGCTCATCATTCTCGCGGCGTGCCTGTTCGGCTTGCATCTGCTTGATTTCTTCGGGCGTCGGCGCGCGGCACGGTTTTTATCACCCGTCCCTGCTCATTGAATACCTCATAGCCTTTATCCACATATTGAGGCGGCACGCCTTGGCGATTAAACACGATCATGCCCTGTTCATCCGTGTAACGGTAAATATCGGCAAGGCTCAAAGAAGCCAGGCAGAGCGTAAAAAACAGCACGGCGAACGGCAGAAACAAAATCTGACGCATAGTACCCCTTTCAGTCGCTTATAAAAAACGAATGGAAACGCTAAACGCCGTAGCGTTCCCGGTAACTTTGCGCCGCCTGCCAGTGTTGATGCAAAAGCGGGTCTTGGGCGAGATACTCAAGAACGTCGGCCAGTGAAACGATGCTAACAACTTTAACGCCGAAACGCTCTTGTACCTCTTGTATCGCCGAGTTTGCGCCCTCGCCGCGTTCGGCGCGGTCGAGCGCAACCAGCACACCTGCCGCTTGTGCGCCCGCCATTCGGATAATTTGCATGGCCTCGCGCACTGCCGTGCCGGCGGTAATCACGTCATCGATAATCAGTGCGCGCCCAACCAGTGGGCTTCCGACCAACTGGCCACCTTCGCCGTGGTCTTTGGCTTGCTTGCGGTTAAAGCACCAGGGCACATCGCGCCCTTGCTCTGAAAGCGCCATGGCACAACTGGTTGCAAGCGCGATGCCCTTGTAAGCAGGGCCGAACAACAGGTCGAACTCAATGCCGCTGCTTATCGCCGCCTTGGCATAAAACTGCCCAAGACGCGACAATCTGCCACCTGTATTAAACAGGCCAAGATTAAAAAAATAAGGGCTTACGCGGCCGGATTTAAGCTGAAATTCACCAAAACTAAGCACACCACAATCTATCGCAAAGCGGATAAATTCTTCTTGATAAGATTGCATAAAACCTCGTATTGGATGAATTTAAGCGACCAGCTCGGGTATCATAGACAAAATTTTTTGTTGGGGCTATCGGTTCATGCGGATTATCAGTCTGAACGTAAACGGAATTCAAACGGCGAAGGAGCGCGGCCTGTTCGCCTGGCTTAAAGAGCAGAACGCTGATGTTGTCTGTCTGCAAGATATTCGCTGCACGCAGCCGCAAATCGAATCGCCTGCCTTTGAACTGCCCGGCTACGTCTGTTATGCCAGTGAAGCCGAAATCCCCGAACAAGGCGGTGTCGCAATTTATTCCAAATTACAGCCCAAAGCCATTATCACCACGCTGGGTTTTGAAAGCTGTGACCGCTTTGGCCGTTATCTGCACGCAGACTTTGACAAGCTCAGTATTGCCAGTGTGTTGCTGCCGTCCGGTCGTGGCAGCGATGAAAGTCTGAACCAAAAGTTTAAGTTTATGGATGACTTCACCAGTTATCTGGAAAAACAACTGCGCAAACGCCGCGAATATATTTACTGCGGCTCGCTCTATGTTGCGCACCGTAAACAGGATGTAAAAAACTGGCGCGACTGCCAGCATTTACCGGGCTTTCTCGCGCCGGAACGCGCTTGGCTGGATGAAGTTATCGTCAATATGGGCTATGTCGATGCGCTGCGCAAAGTCAACCATGATACTGAGCAATTCAGTTGGTGGCCGGATACCGAGCAAGCGGAACTATTGAATTTAGGCTGGCGTTTTGATTATCAATTGCTCACGCCTAATCTGCGCCGCTTTGCAGGGCGCGCAAGCCTCCCTCGCGCTCCGCGTTTTTCTGAGCATGCGCCGTTAATTATCGATTATGACTGGCTGCTGTCGGTTTAATCCATAAAGCGGCATAAACAAGAAACGTTGCGGCAGCCCCTTATTTATTTAAACGTTTTAAATAAGCGCTGCCACCTAATTGACGAGATTGCTTTCTAATCCAGGTCGCGCGGCGCTGGATATAACTATTCGGGCGCGCAGCGCTAAAGCGATGGGGATTGGGCAATACGGCAGCCAGTAGACTGGCTTGTCGCTCGCTAAGATAAGCCGCGCCAATGCCAAAATGCCGCTGTGCGGCAGCTTCTGCGCCAAATAGGCCATCGCCCCATTCAGCGATATTGAGATAAACCTCCAAAATTCGCGGCTTGGGCCAAATAAGCTCAATCAGTAGACAAAACCAAGCCTCCAAACCTTTGCGCAGCCAGCTACGTGAAGACCAGAGAAACAGATTTTTGGCGACCTGCTGACTTAAGGTGCTGGCACCACGCAACGAGCCGCCACTTTGATTGTGTTTAATAGCCTGTTGGATTTGCGCAAAATCAAAACCGCTATGCTCGGCAAAACGCTGGTCTTCTGCGGCAATCACCGCCATCTTTAAACTGTCCGGTAACTCGCTCCAAGTGCGCCAGTGATAGTGCAGTCGCAGTGCTTTATGCTCTATTTTGCGTTCAATCATCAGCGCACTGATCGGTGGATTAACCCAGCGAAACAGCAATACCGGCAAGCTGCTGATAAGCAAGGCGAGCAGTACCAATTTGCAGAAAAAACGAAACAGACGACGCATAAACGGGCTTGGCGCAATGCTACGGGGTCGCCATTATAGGCCGCTGTGTTTAGGAGCACAGACCCCCAGGAGAACCGCATCATGCCACGCAGCTTTTTACTGTTTGCCGCTTTTTTTGGTTTTACCGCCGTTGCGCTCGGCGCGTTTGCCGCGCATGGGCTAAAAAGCCGTCTGCCGACGGAAATGCTCGTCGTGTTTCAAACCGGTGTGCAGTACCAGATGCTGCACGCGTTGGCATTGCTGATGCTGGCTTTACTCGCACGGCACACAGGCGGACTTGCCCTGCTTGCGGCGGGCGCTTTGTTTGTGCTTGGAATTGTGCTGTTTTCCGGCAGCCTCTACTGGCTTGCCTTAACCGGCACACGCAGCCCTGCCATGATTACGCCGATTGGCGGCCTGTCCTTTTTGGCCGGCTGGTTTTGTCTTGGCATAGTGGGCTGGCGATTTGTTTAGCCAATTCCCGTGTTTGCGTTGTTAAATCAGCATTTAATGACCCAAGCCTGCCGTGGCAGGCTTGGTTTCTTCATTCACAATAATCAGAACAGCTTATGCCATTTGCCCATGCCGACGAAGCACGCGCCTTTCTCGCTGCCAATCCCGATATCACCGCTTTTGAACTGTTTATCCTCGACGCCAACGGCATTCCACGTGGAAAACTCTTGCACCGCGAGGAGTTGCTGGCGGTCTATGAAAGCGGCCGACCGCTGCCCTCGACTATCTTGGGGCTTTCCATGCACGGCGAGGATGTGGAAGACAGCGGTTTGGTCTGGGAGGTAGGCGATATTGACTGCCGTGCCTACCCACTTGCCGGCAGCCTGGTACGCCTGCCGTGGCGGCGCATGCCGACGGCGGCGGTGCAGGTCAGCATGCACCCCAGCGAAGGCTTGCCGGCGACAGTGGCCGACCCGCGCCAGGTGCTGGTCAAGGTGATTGAGCCACTCAAAGCGGCAGGTTTTTATCCAGTAATGGCCTGCGAGTTGGAGTTTTATCTGCTCGACCAAAAACGAAATGCACAAGGCCATCCACAGCCCGCGCTGGATGTCGATGGCGCTCGCCCGTGCAGCACGCAAGTGTACGGTCTGCGCGAGTTGGAGCAGATTGAACCGTTTTTGGCTGACCTTTACCAAGCGTGCGAGACGCAAGGCATTCCGGCGCGTACGGCGATCTCTGAATACGCACCCGGGCAGGTGGAAATCACCTTGGAACATGGCGAAGCGCTGGCGGCGATGGATCAAGCCGTTCGCTACAAGCGCCTGGTTAAAGGCGTTGCCCACGCGCACGGTATGCAGGCGTGCTTTATGGCTAAACCCTTTGCCCATCTGGCCGGAACCGGTATGCACATGCACTTGAGTCTTGCCGATGCGGCGGGCCAAAACCTGTTTGCCAGCGAAAATCCAGCCGGTACACCGCTGCTGCGCCAAGTGGTCGGCGGGCTGCTGGCGAGCCTGTTGGATTCACTGCTGCTGTTTTGCCCCAATGCCAATTCTTACCGGCGTTTTCAGGCACACAGCTACGCACCGCTCGCGCCGACTTGGGGCGTGGACAATCGAACAGTCAGCATGCGCGTACCGGGAGGACCTTCGAAAACACGCCATATCGAGCACCGTATCTGCGGCGCGGATGCCAATCCCTACCTCGCTGCTGCCGCCATTCTTGCAGCGGCTTTGCGTGGCATTCGCGAGCAGATCGACCCGGGCGAGCCGATGGAAGGCAACGGCTATGCCAAAGCGCAAAGCCGACTACCTGGCGACTGGCTAACCGCACTCAATGCGCTTAGCGCCTCAAGCTGGGCAAAGCAGGCGCTGGGCGAGGATTTTTTAAAGGTTTATCTGGCGGTTAAACGCGAGGAATACCGCCAATTTATGGCCGAAGTCGGCGAGCAGGATTGGCGCTGGTATTTAACCCAGGCCTAAACCGGTTTAACCGGCATGGGGAAAGGCATCACATTGCCGCTAGAGCCTTTGGCCTCGATGATTTTGGCCGTGCCGAGCTGCTCCACTTCGTCAATACGAATAATGGTATGCAGCGGCAAAAAACTGCGTGCTACACCGGAAAACTGCGCTTTCAAGCGTTCTTCGCTGGGGTCAACCACCATTTGCGTGCGTTCGCCGAAAACAAATTCTTCCACTTCCAAAAATCCCCAGATGTCGCTCTGGTAGATTTGCTTGGCATACATTTCGTAGACCTGCCCTTGGCAGTGGAAAATGACTTTAAAAATCGGCTCAGACTTACTCATGGAAAGCGGATAAAGAGGAGGGGCGTGCATGATAGCACAGCCCCTTTCCTACGAGGTCAGAGCAATGGCATCGTGCTCTGTGTAATTGTTAGCTGGAATTGTTGCTGTAACTTAGGTGTTTAGAAGCTGACGCGAACCCCCGCGCGGTAATACCTTAAATCTTTCTTGTAGAAATCCGCTTCACCCACCAAACCAAAATTCGGCGTTAATTGAAGCTGAACCCCGATATTGCCGAGCGGTGACTTCCTTACCGGGAATGTGCTGTTATCGGCATCCTGTATTTTGAAGTAACCCACTTTCCCCCAAATGTCGAGCATGTCAAAAGGCTTGGCACGCAGGCCGACCAACGCTTTACCGGCATAGTCATGGTCATCGTATTTGAAGTCTACCTTCTGCCCGTTGACGTGCATTTTGTAGTCATAGTCGAAGTACATGCCAACCAATTCACCGATAAAGTCCAAGCGCTCCGCCATCGGTACATGCACACCAAGACCCAACTCACCTTGGGCAATGGCTGTCTTGAGCTTGACGGTAATAATGCCATCTGTAGTACTGGCAGTATCTTGGTTTCTGCTGTAGCTACCGATTAGGTAGAAGTTGTCACCTAAGGCAAAGGAGCCACGCAAATAGCCACCATCCAAGTCATAATTACCATTATTTGCGCGATCATTATGTCTGGACCAGCCTCCTTCAAGCCATGTGTAACTGATGCCGTAGTTCTCTGGCGGAGCAGCTTGGGTAGTGCTGACCGCAGCGGTCAGCAGAGTAAGCGCGGCAGCAGTACTTCTTGTGCCACGCCGAAGGCATTTTGATGTAAACAGATTCATCCGTTAATCCTCAAATTTCATGTTGACTTTTACTGAAAATTGATTACAACAAGTCGACTGCTTCCAAAGCACTTTGACTACAGCCTACTGCTGGCACGGACTTGAGGTGCGCACTATAGGGCTTTTACACAGCGCTGGCTATTAGCCAAGACCAGATTCATCCAGCCAAACAGCAGCCCTCGCCCCCAGAGTTTGGCTGTGCTCATAGATGGCATCATGGGTTTGCTCGTGGTTTATGGGCAATCAGAACAGTGAGCGGCGTGACCGGAAAGCGCACCTGCTGCAATGTCTGCACGTTGATCCATCCGGCGTGCGCCAAGGCTTGCGCCAGTTCCCCCTGCGGCCAGACCTGCCTGCCTTGCATGCGCATGTGCAGGTAATACTGCAAGATGCGTTTGGCACAGGCGGCGTCATCCAGCACTTCGGCGTGACAGCAGACCAGCACGCCGCCCGGGCGCATGGCGCGGTATAGCCGTTGCAGGACTGCCGGAATATCCGCCACGAAATGCAGCACGGACGAACACCACACCAGGTCATAGTTGGTGCCGAAATCGTCGCTGTTCAGGTCGCCGCCAATGGCTTGCAAGCGCGACGACAAACCGGCGTTATCGATATGCTCCTGCGCCACGGCGGCGGCTTGCGGGTACTCGAAGACCACGCCGGTCAATGCGGATTGAATTTGCGCCAGCGCAATCGCCACCAACCCCGGTCCGCCGCCCAAATCCAGCAGACGGCGGGCGTGCTGGAACTGCCCCAGCCTGGCGCACAGTTCACGCGCGACATCCGCCGTCACCGCGCGTTGTTCCTGCGCAATCTGCACCCGCGCCGCCTGCGCCCAGCCGCGTTGCAGCTTGGCCCTATCGGGCATGAGCGCAGACGTGTCATGACGCACCAGTTCCCCCAGCTGTGCGCCGACCTGACGCACGATACGATGTCGAAACAACAACGCATCGCCGCAGTAGTTCTCTGACTGCGCATTCAGATAGCCATTGGCGACGGGTTGGTTGCGATAGCGCAGTGCAGGCGTGGTTTCACGTTCCAGCAAATCCATTGCCCACAATAATTCCAGCAGATAGCCGG
>NZ_LSZO01000063.1 GCF_001580025.1 Ventosimonas gracilis
TTCAGCAGCAGCCACGCTTTCCAGTTGTTTCTCTGTGTCACGGGTGAGCGCCTCCATTTGTGCATATAGGGCTTGTTCTTGCCGTCTGGCTTTGTCCAGCGCTTCATTGAGCGCTTGGGTGTAGCGCTGCTGTTCGCGGCTTTCGTGCAATTTTGCGCTGTTGTCGCGCCATTTGTAGCCTAGGGCTACGCCGGTCAGTAGTGCGGCGAGCAGGGCGAGGCTGGCGAAATAAGCGGGGAATGAGGGCATTGGGCTAGCCTTGCACCGCCTCTACCGCCTGCCGGTAGAGGTCTTCCCACGTTTTTGGGTGCGGTTTGCCGGGTCGCCAGTTGCACAGGTAGTAATCCCATGCGCTCATCACTTCGCCGATGGCAGGGAGCGG
>NZ_LSZO01000064.1 GCF_001580025.1 Ventosimonas gracilis
CCGCTTTGTGCGTCCTGGCTATTAATGGCTCGCTGTATCTCTACGCGGTGGCGCAGTTTGCCCGCTTGCATGCTGTTACCGGATCACTATCGGCTTGCCGGAAAGGTCAAACATCGGCGGTTCTTCCCGTTCGTTTGATTCGTCCAGTATTAATTGCCCTATCGCTTGTGTTTGTAGCGTGAGCGCTTTCGTTAATGCGTTTAATGCGTTGATCAAGTCTAATAGTGGTTCGGTTGTTGGCTTGGTTTTGCTCATCGGGTTTGCTCCATAAATGACGCGCTCTTTCCTGCGCAATACTTGCCCATTTTTTAAGCCACTGTCTGCGCTTTTCGCAGGCTTCGCAAATAATCATTTAAACCCTCCGGTATTTATAGGGCAGCCATAGCGCTTCAACCGCGTAGGGGGTTGTGTGCAGTAACCGGTCACTAACGGCCTCGCGATGGGCGTACCAATGGCCGATCAGTAATAAAGCACCTTGTTTGATGGCGTCGTTAATCATCAGTTCGTTGGTGATTTTGTCTTTATCCGGCAGTGTGTCCGGCGGCATGATCAGTTTACGTGCCGTCCATAATTCAAAGGTTGATTTTGCCGCGTTTAAATAAGCGGTTAATAAGGCGTCTTCGTCATCATGGTCGATGCGCAGGTGGTGTTTAAGTGGGGTTAAATCGAGCAT
>NZ_LSZO01000065.1 GCF_001580025.1 Ventosimonas gracilis
TGAGCTGATCTTGAGCTGGACAGGCACCGGCAGACGCGGCGGCGGCGCGAACGTATCGCTATCGGCAGGCTTTAAACACTACCGCATCACGCGCGGCGGGCAGGCGTGGGAAACCACCCAAACCACAATCACCATCCCCTACAGCGGCGGCACCGTTACCGTGCAACAAGTGCACGCCCTAACCGGCGCTGGACAACCTGCGAGTATCACCGTATGAGCCTGACCCTTAACAACGGCATCCCCTTGGTGCCAGAAAACACCATTGACCCCGCCAGCGGCCTCAACGAAGCGCTTAACATCATCGACCGCCTGTTGCAATGCCACGTGCAAACGATTGGCGACAATACACCGCCA
>NZ_LSZO01000066.1 GCF_001580025.1 Ventosimonas gracilis
GCTCGTCGTTCATTTGCATGAGCAAATTTCTCTTCTCGCGCCTTGCTGCGCACAAAATCTGGCTCCGTCGCGGCCACGTTTGAAGCGGGAGCAGACCCTAACCCCATCCAAAAAAGCGCAGCAGCGCCGCCGTTCCCGCGCCCAGGATAACAACCAGTAAAAAAGATGCTCGCAAGCATAACGCGACCATGGCGACGGCGAGGCTGCCCAGGCGTGCGTCAAACGTCATGGCTGAACCTAAGGTATTAAGCGTCACCAGTGAAGCCAGCAGCCCGATGGTCATGGCGCTGGCGATACGCTGCATACGCGCGCCTTTAAGCCATCTTGCGGGCAGCAGATAGCCGCTTAGTTTGGTCGCAAACGCGAGTAAACAGGCCAGCAGCAGCCAATCCCAAGTCACCGTCATGCGCGATCTTTACGCAGATAAGGCAGGCAAAACGACCACAGCGCGGCGACCAGTGCGGCAATCAGTATTGGTACACCCGCAGGTAGCCAAGGCAAGCACAAAGTGGTCGCAAGCGCGCAGCAAACAGCAAGCGAGGCGCTCTCCAAGTCACGTAGGCGCGGCCAGAGCAATGCCAGGAAGGCCGCTACCGCAGCACCGTCCAAGCCAAATTGACGCGGGTCGCCCAGCGCATCGCCAAGCAGTGCACCGAGCAGGGTAAACAGATTCCACAGCACAAATACGCCTATTCCGGCGACCCAAAAGCCGCGCCGTTGTTCGTCTTTATCCTGCTGAGAAACGGCGGTTGCGGTGGATTCATCGATGGTAAGCTGCGCTGCCAGAAGGCGCTTAATGCCACTTGGGCGCAGCAGGCGGTTAACCTGCATCGCATAAAGTGCGTTGCGGATGCCAAGCAGGCTGGCCGCCCCCAGTGCCGCCGCACCGCTGCCACCACCAGCGATCACCGCAGCAAAAGCAAATTGCGAACCGCCGGTAAACATTAAAAGTGACAGCGCCACTGTCTGCCAGACACTCAGCCCGGCGGCAACCGACAATGCGCCAAAGGAAATACCGTACAAACCGGTTGCCAGCGAAATGGAAAGGCCAATGCGGGTAGCGGGGGTTAGCGAGGGCAGCATGGGCGGGCATTCTAGCGAGTTAATAGCTTCTCAGCAGAGCGTTTGGGTTATTCAGCGGCGCAGGCTTAGGCTACACTCGCGGCTTTCCTTTGAAGGAAAGTCCCTTATGTCTCTTGCCGTGATTCAGATGGCAAGCGGGGCGGATGTGAACGCTAATCTCGCCGCTGCCCGCCACTTGTTGGAGCAGGCTGCCGAACAGGGCGCGAGGTTTGCGCTGCTGCCGGAAAACTTTGCCGCTATGGGTAGGCGCGATATGGCCGCGCTCGCCCGCACCGAGGCGGCTGGCAGCGGGCCGATTTTGCCTTGGCTTAAACAGACTTGCCGAGACCTTCGGCTCTGGCTGGTCGCCGGTAGCATCCCATTGCCGCCGGATGATTGCCCGGATGCTAAACCGCGCGCCTGTTCGCTGTTGTTCAACGATCAAGGCGAGCGCGTGGCGCGCTATGACAAGCTGCATCTGTTTGATGTCGATGTGCCAAACGATGGCGTGCGTTACCGCGAGTCGGACGATTATGCCTTTGGCAATCAGCTCACGCTGGCCGATACGCCCTTTGGCCGCGTTGGGCTGTCCATCTGTTATGACCTTCGCTTTCCCGAACTCTTTACTGCATTAAGGGCAAATGGTGCCGATATTATCTGCGTGCCCGCTGCTTTTACCGCTGTGACCGGCACCGCGCATTGGAGCATTCTGCTGCGTGCGCGGGCGATTGAAACCCAGTGCTACCTGCTCGGAGCCGGACAAGGCGGCAACCACCCAGGCCATCGGCAGACCCACGGCCATTCGATGATTATTGACCCCTGGGGCTGCGTGCTGGGCGAACGCGCCGCGGGCTGCGGGATTATCCTCGCCCGCCGTGATGCCGCCGCACAGCAAGCCATCCGCCAGCGTATGCCGCTTGATCAGCAGCGGCGTTTCCCCATTCCCGTATTAGAGAGCACTGATGCCTGAACTGTTATCCACCGTTAGCCAGCAACTGCTTATCCCCGCCGAACTGTCTTTAGACCACTTGCCTGCCCTTTTGGGCGAACTGTGCGGCGCGGGGATTGACGCGGCCGATTTGTATTTTCAGCAGCAAATCAGCGAGAGCTGGACGCTGGAAGACTCCATCGTCAAACAGGGCAGCTTCCAGCTTGACCAGGGCGTCGGCGCACGGGCGCAGAGCGGTGAGAAAACCGGCTTTGCTTACAGCAACAGTTTTTCACCGGCGGCGCTTAGCGGCGCAGCCAAAGCCGCCCGTTCCATCGTGCGTAGCGGCAGTCATGTGCAGGTGCAGGTGGCGGTGCCTGCGAACGCACCGGCTTTGTACAGCGCGGCCAATCCTTTGCAGGTATTGGCGCGTGAAGAAAAAGTCGCGCTGCTTAAACGCATTGATGCACAGGTGCGCACGCTGGACAGCCGTATCCGCGAGGTTTCCATCAGCTTGGGCGGCAGTTTCGAGCAGATTTTAATCGCCACCAGTGACGGCACGCTGGCCGCCGACATCCGCCCGCTGGTGCGCCTTAATGTCAGCGTGATCGTGGAACAAAACGGTCGCCGCGAACGCGGCAGCTACGGCGGCGGCGGGCGTTGCGATTATGCGTTCTTCCTTGAGCAAGACCGCGCCATGCATTATGCCCGTGAAGCGCTGCGCCAAGCCTTGGTCAATCTTGAGGCAAGACCGGCACCCGCCGGTACGCTGCCGGTGGTGCTGGGGCCTGGCTGGTCTGGCGTATTGCTGCATGAGGCGGTCGGCCACGGGCTGGAAGGGGACTTTAACCGCAAGGGCAGCTCCGCCTACAGCGGGCGGGTTGGCGAGCAAGTCGCCTCCAAACTCTGCACTATCGTCGATGACGGCACTTTAATGGGACGGCGCGGTTCGCTGTCCATTGACGACGAAGGCACGCCCAGCCAATGCACGGTATTAATTGAAAACGGTGTACTCAAAGGCTATATGCAGGACAAACTTAACGCTCGCCTGATGGGCACGACGAGCACCGGCAATGGCAGGCGCGAATCTTACGCTCATCTGCCGCTGCCACGGATGACCAACACCTATATGCGAGCCGGCGAGTCAGACCCTGAGGAAATCATCCGCTCGGTCAAAAAAGGCATTTACTGCGCGAGTTTGGGCGGCGGGCAGGTGGACATCACCAGCGGCAAATTCGTCTTTGAAACCAGCGAGGCTTACTGGATTGAAAACGGCCAAATCAGCCATCCGGTTAAAGGTGCCACTTTAATTGGCAACGGCCCGCAAACCATGCAGCAGGTCTCGATGGTCGGCCATGATTGGGCGCTCGATAGCGGCATTGGCACTTGCGGCAAAGACGGCCAGTCGGTGCCGGTCGGGGTCGGTCAGCCCACGCTAAAAATCGATGCCATTACCGTGGGCGGAACCGGAGAATAGCCATGAGCCAAACACAAATCCGCCCACAAGACTTGCCGCAGCTTGAGGCGCAAGTTAATGAAATTATTGAAGAAGCCAAGCGTCAAGGGGCAAGTGCCTGCGAAGTGTCGACAGGTTTAAGCGAAGGGCTCTCGGTTAGTGTGCGTGAAGGCGAGGTGGAAACGGTCGAGTTTAACCGTGACCAAGGTTTTTCCATCACACTGTACGTGGGGCAGCAAAAAGGTTCCGCCAGCACCTCGCAGGCAGGCACGGGAGCCGTGCGCGAAACGGTCGCCGCCGCACTCGCCATTGCTCGCCATACCTCAGCGGACGACTGCGCGGGTCTTGCCGAAGCAAACCTCATGGCAACAACGCTGCCCGACCTTGACCTTTGGCACCCGTGGGAGATCACCGCAGAGCAAGCGATTGACCGCGCGCTGGCCGCAGAAGCGGCCGCCTTTGCCGCCGACCAACGCATCAGCAAGGGTGACGGCAGCTCGGTGGATAGCTGGCGCGGGCTGCACGTCTACGGCAACAGTCACGGTTTTATCGGTGGTTTTGCCGGAACGCGGCACAGCGCAAGCTGCGTCATGATTGCCGGAACAGGCGAGCAGATGCAGCGCGATTACTGGTACGACAGCAGCCGCATCGCCGCAGCGCTGCAATCGGCCAGCAGCATCGGCCAGCAAGCGGCCCTGCGCGCCGCCAGACGTCTGGGCGCACGGCGAGTACCCACGGCGAACGTGCCGGTATTATTTGCCGCCGAACTGGCAGGCTCGTTGTTTCGCCATTTCACTGCCGCGATTTCCGGCGGCAATTTGTATCGGCACAGCTCTTTTTTAGAAGGTGCGCTGGGGCAAAAACTATTCCCCGAATGGCTCGCCATCGATGAGCGCCCGCATATCCCGGGGGCCTTGGGCAGCGCCGCTTTCGATAACGATGGCCTTGCCACCTTTGACAAAGCGCTGGTTAAAGACGGCGTGCTGCAAAGCTATCTGCTGGGCACCTATTCCGGGCGCAAGCTGAACATGCCCAGCACCGCCAATGCGGGTGGCGTACACAACCTGTTTGTCAGCCACGGGCAGGACGACCAAGCGGCACTGATAAAACGCATGCGACGCGGCCTGTTAGTGACAGAACTGATGGGCGGCGGTGTTAATCTGGTCACCGGCGACTATTCGCGCGGTGCGGCGGGTTTTTGGGTGGAAAACGGCGAAATTCAGTTTCCCGTCGAAGAAGTAACCATCGCCGCCCATCTAAAAGACATCTTCGGCAATATTGTAGCGATTGGCAGTGATGTAGAAAAACGCGGCACGACTTTCAGCGGTAGCGTGCTAATTGAGCAAATGACCGTTGCAGGGAGTTAAGCCTTTATGGTGCCGCACACGACCACGGGCAAGACGACCAAACGGCACTGATAAAACGCATGCGGCGCGGTCTGTTAGTGACAGAACTGATGGGCGCCGGCGCTTAACCCGTGACTATTTGCGCGGCGGGTTTTTGGGTGGAAAACGGCGAAATTCAGTTTTCCGTCGAAGAAGTAACCATCGCCGCCCATCTAAAAGACATCTTCGCCAATATTGTGGTGATTGGCAGTGATGTAGAAAAACGTGGCACGACTTTCAGCGGTAGCGTGCTAATTGAGGAAATGACCGTTGCAGGGAGCTAAACCCTTATGAATGTTACTGGTGAATTTATCGCCCAAGACCCTGGACAACCCTTGTTGCGTGGCTTTTTACGCGCGAACCTGAGGTTGTTTTTCCGCGGACTGATACAGCCGCCTACCCCGATTGCCGTACAACGCGGCATCTTGGAGTTACTCTGCGCCTCCTGCCGCCCCTTTGCGCGGCGTGTGCGACGCCGTGAAGCAACGCTCGGCGGGATACGTTGCGAATGGCACAATCCCGAGGGTGCGATTGGAGGCAGTCTCTTGCTCTACCTGCACGGCGGTGGTTTTCTACTGGGCTCGCCACGCTCGCACCGCCCTCTGTGCGGCGCACTGGCAGAGCGAGTCAAGCTGCCCATTTGTGTGCCTCACTACCGCCGATCGCCAGAAAACCGTCTGCCTGCCGCAGTAGACGATGTTTTGGCGGTCTGCCGCGCCTTGCACGAGCGTTACCCCTACACGCGGATTTTTATCGGCGGCGATTCGGCAGGCGGGCATTTAGCCCTGTGCGCCACTTTGGCCTTGGCGAAAAACAACGAGCCACTGCCCGCCGCGCTGATTTGCCTCTCCCCACTGGTTGACCCGCGCTGCGACCAAATGCACCAACCGCCAGCAGGCGACCCCATGCTGAATCCGCGCTGGCTTAAACAGGTGCAATCGCTGTCCAGTCCAACGCCCGGCGAGCTAACGGAAGAAGTCATCCTGCAAAGTGGCCTGTCTCCGCTGGATATGGATTTATCCGTGCTACCGCCGCTCTTACTGCAAACCGGTGAAGACGAACTGCTGCGCAACGACAGCCTGCGTCTGGCCGAACAGGCACAAAAAGCCGGAGTGCAAGTACAGCTGGAACGCTACCCGAAACTCTGGCACGTCTTTCACTTCCACACTGGCCTGCTCAAACAGTCGGACTTTGCCATTGGGCGGATTGTGGATTTTCTAAAGCAGCAGGCAATGCATTAAAACGCTCCCTCCCGCTTGCGGGAGAGGGGTTGGGGAGAGGGGCGCAAACGTGGTATTTCCATTTAATACCCACATTCGCTACCCTTGACGATTGTTTAACCGGCAGCAAAGGTAACGGCAATGAAATCAGCAGGCTTGGTCGGCTGGCGCGGGATGGTAGGTTCAGTGCTGTTGCAGCGCATGCAGCAAGAGAAGGATTTTGCGCAGTTTGAACCGGTATTTTTTAGCACCTCCAATGTCGGCGGCGCCTCACCCGCCATTGGGCAGGACTGCCCGCCATTGCAAGATGCTTACAATGTGCAGGCTCTTAAGCGCCTTGATGTGATTATCAGTTGCCAGGGCGGTGATTACAGCAAAGCGGTTTTCCCCAAGTTACGCGCCGAAGGTTGGCAAGGCTACTGGATTGATGCGGCCTCAGCGCTGCGGCAAAACCAAGATGCCGTGCTGCTGCTCGACCCGCTTAACCGCAAGCAGATTGACCAGGCGCTGGCCTCCGGGGTGAAAAACTACATCGGCAGCAATTGCACCGTCAGCCTGATGCTGATGGCGCTTGGCGGGTTGTTTGCGGCGGACTTGGTCGAGTGGATGAGTGCCATGACCTATCAGGCCGCCTCCGGCGCGGGCGCGCAGCATATGCGCGAGTTAATCCGCCAGATGGGCGCTATCCATCAAAGCGTGCAGGCCAGTTTGGATAATCCGGCAAGCAGTATTTTGGCGATTGAAAGTCAGATGACATCCGCCATGCGCGCCGTGGATTTCCCTTGCGAACAATTCGGCGCACCGCTGGCGGGTAGCTTGCTGCCCTGGATAGACAGCGAGCTGCCCGGCGGGCAAAGCCGCGAGGAATGGAAAGGCCAGTTTGAGACCAACAAACTGCTGGGACGTTCGGACAATCCTGTGCCGATTGACGGCATTTGCGTGCGCATCGGCGCGATGCGCTGCCATAGCCAAGCATTGACCTTGAAGTTAAAGCAGGATGTGCCGCTTGCTGATATTGAAGGGTTGATTGCCGCGCATAACCCTTGGGTTAAGCTGATTGCCAATCAGCGTGAAGCCAGCTTGCGCGAGCTAACCCCAAGTGCTGTTAGTGGCACTTTGAATGTGCCGGTCGGCAGGCTGCGCAAACTCAATATGGGAGCTAAGTACCTTTCGGCCTTTACCGTAGGCGACCAACTGCTCTGGGGCGCCGCCGAACCACTGCGGCGCATGCTGCGGATATTGCTGGAGCAATAACCCCCTCCCCTCTCCCATAAATGGGAGGGGGAAACACCGCTCCCGCTCGCCTGCGGGAGAGGGGGAGTTCAGTCCAGATACTGAAAAAGTTTGACTATTTTCTGCACGCCCGCGGCGTTTTGGACGACGGCGAGGGCATCACTGGCCTGTTGGTGGGTGACGATGCCGAGCAGGAATACCACACCATTTTCCGTAATCACTTTTATCTTGGTGCTGGCTACCCGGCTGTCGGCGAGCAGTTGCGCCTTGATATTGCTGGTCAGCAACGCATCGTTGCCGCGTACCAAGGACGTGGTGGGTGGCGCGACTTCCAGTTCGTTATGCAGTTTGCTGATACCCCGCACGCCGCGCGCCGCCCGTTCGGCCAGTGCTTTTAATTCCGCCCGCGGGGTCTGCCCCCCCAGCAGTACTACGCCGTTATAGCTGCTGACGACGATATGCGAAGTCGGGCCGGGCAGGTCAGGATGCGCCCGTTCTACCGCCTTGACGACCTCAGAAGCGATAAATTGGTCATCGATTTTGCTGCCCAAGCTGCGATTGCCGCAGGCGCTGACCAACAACAAAAAGGCCAGAACGGTGGCAATATCAAAGTAACGCTTCATTACATGGCTCATAGTTAGCTGGTGACCTCCATTGAAGTGGATAGTGGATACGTCCGCCACAGTGTCTGCTTACGGCTAGCCTTTGACAAGCCAACAGACGAACGGTTCGCTTATGTTTTGCCCTCTCCCACCAAAAAAAGCAGCGGTTCATCGGTTCACCGGCTGCATTGACGGCTCTTGTTGCAGCAGGCTTTGTTGCCAGCCGCCCCCTAAGGCTTTGAGCAAGTCGAGGCTTGCGGCCAGTTGGCTGTTTTTGAGTTCCAGCAGACTGCGTTCGCTGGAAAGTGCGCTGGTTTGTACGCTGATAACGCTGTTGTAGTCAACCGTGCCAAAGCGGTATTGGTTTTCGATCAGGCGCAGCGATTCCTCTGCGGCGGCGAGCGCTTCTTGCTGAACCTGATATTCGCGTTCGAGTACGGCAAGCCCGACCAGCGCATCTTCAACTTCACGCAAGGCTTGCAGCACGCTTTGCCGGTAGTCGGCGACGGTTTGTTCGTAAGCCGCTTCGGCCTGCGCCACGCGCGAGCGGATGCGCCCGCCGTCAAACAATGGCATGGCAAAGGCGCTGCCCAGCGACCAGAGGCGGTTGGGTGCGCTGACCCATTGGTCGAACGTGCCGCTGCGCCAGCCGCCGCTGGCGGACAGGGTTAAGTCGGGATACCAGGCCGCTTGTTCTACGCCTATGCTGGCGTTGGCGGCGATCACGCGGCGCTGCGCGGCGGCAATATCCGGGCGGCGCTCTAACAGGGCGGACGGCAACTCAGGCGGGATAGCGGGCAGATGCGGAAGCTGCGCGACTTCATCAATGGCAAAGTCGGATGGAGGCATGCCCAGCAGCACGGCAATGGCGTGCTCCAGCAGCGCGCGGCGGTATTCGAGGTCAATGGACTGCGCTTCGGTGCTTTTCAGTTGCGCGAGTGCTTGGCTTACGTCAGATTTGGGCACGATGCCCGCCTGGTATTGGTTTTCGGTGAGTTTCAGCGAGCGCCGATAGGCTTCTACGCTGCGCACAAGCAGGCGTTTTTGTTCGTCGAGCACGCGCAGTTGCAGGTAGTTTTCGGCAAGTTCCGCGGCAAGGCTTAAGTGCACGGCGGCAAGGTCGGCGGCGCTGGCATCAAGGCTCGCTTTATCGCTCTCTAATTGGCGGCGCAGTTTGCCCCAGAGGTCGATCTCCCAACTGGCGCTGGTGCTTAGGTTGTAGCTGTTATTCACCGCGCCCTGATTGCCGCTTCGGGTTTGATCCGCGCCTTGGCGCAGCTGTGGCAGCAAGCGGGCGCGACTGCCTTGCACCAGTGCGCGGGCTCCTCGGTAGCGCGCTTCGCTGGCGGCAAGGCTTTGGTTGCCCGCTTGCATCCGCTCGATTAACGCATCCAGATACGGGTCGCGGTACAACTGCCACCAAGCGCCTGGTTCAATCTCATCGGCAGGCTGCGCGGTTTTCCATCCTTCGATATGGCGATAAGCATCGGCCAGCTTAAGCGCTGGCGCTTGGTAGTTAGGGCCGACCGTGCAGGCGGTTAACACTAACGCGGCACAGGGCAGGAACAAGCGGGCATTCATAGCGGGTTTCCGAAAGCGGCATCGGTTTTGCGTCCGCGCCAGTGGTTAAAACGGTGGCGGGCGCGGTCGAGATACAGATAAACCACCGGCGTGCTGTACAGGGTTAACAGTTGACTGAGCAATAGTCCGCCGATAATCGCTATGCCTAAGGGTCTTCGCATTTCCGCGCCTTCGGCACTGGCAAAAAGCAGCGGCAGTGCGCCCAAAATGGCGGCGAAAGTGGTCATCAAAATCGGCCGCAACCTGAGCAAACAGGCTTCACGGATGGAATCACGCGGGGTCATGCCCTGTTCGCGTTCCAGTTGCAGGGCAAGGTCAATCATCAAAATGGCGTTTTTCTTGACGATACCAATCAGCAAAAACAACCCCAGCAGGGAAATCAGGCTGAACTGCCCGCCCAGCACAATAATGGTTAAAAGCGCGCCTACGCCTGCCGAGGGCAGGGTCGAGAGGATGGTCAGCGGGTGGATGTAGCTTTCATACAAGATACCCAGCAGCAGATAGACTACCAGCAGCGAAGCCAGCAGCATAAAGGGTTGACTTTGCTGGGTTTGTTTAAAGGCATCCGCCGCGCCGCTCATCCTTCCGATGACTTCATCGGGCAAGCCGATGGCGGCAATGGCGCGTTCAATGGCGAGCGTGGCCTGTTCTAGCGGGACGTTTTCCGCCAGCGCAAAGGAGAGGCTTTCGGCGGCGAACTGGCCTTCGTGGCTAACGCGGTCTTCTTCCAGGCTGTAGTCATAGCGGGCAATAACCGATAGCGGCACGCGCTGTCCGCTCGCCGCGATCAGCTCCACGCGGCTTAGGCTGCTGGGGTCACGCGCGTATTGCGGGGCGACCTCCATCACCACGCGGTATTGGTTGAGCGCGTTGTAGATGGTGGCCACCTGCCGCTGGCTGTAGGCGTTGTTGAGCGCGGCGCTGACCGTTGCCATATCGATGCCAAGGCGTTTGGCTTGTTCGCGGTCAACGGCAAGCGTGACCTGTAACGCGCCGTCACCCACATCGCTGACATCGGTCAATTCCGGCAGCGCTTTAAGGGCGCTGGCGACTTTTGGCAGCCACTGGCGCAGCGCAGACAGTTCGCTGCTTTGCAGCAGGTATTGGTACTGCGAGCTGTCATCGATGCGTGCGCCGCCGAACAGCAAATCTTGGTCGGCTGAGAGGAACAAGCGCGCCCCGGGCAGTTTCGGCAGATTTTTGCGCAGCCGCTCAATCACTTTATCGGCAGGCTCTTGGCGCTCGCTTAACGGCTTTAAGCGCACGCTCATAAAGGCGTTATTGCCGAAGATAAACCCCACCACGTTTTCAACCGCCGGGTCGTTATTGATCGATACGCGAAAGGCTTCCATGCTCGGCTGCATGGCGCTGAAGGAAAGCCCATCGTCGCCGCGAATAAAACCATTTAACTGACCGGTATCTTGTGTCGGTAAAAAGGTTTTCGGCACGGCGATATAAAGATAAATATTAACTGCGATAGTCGCCAAGAAAAATACCAAGGTTATCTCCGGATAACGTAAAACCACATCCAAAGTGCCGCGATAAAAGCGTATTAAAGCCGCGTTGATTTGATTGCTAAAGCGTTGCAATTTTCCGCTTTGGCGTTCTTGTTCGGCGTTTAGCCAGCGCGCGCAGAGCATCGGCGTCAAGGTTAAAGAGACTAACAAAGAAACCAAAATGGCTACCGTCAAGGTAACTGCAAACTCTTTAAAAAAGCTGCTGATAATGCCGCCCATAAACAGGATGGAAATAAACACCACGACCAACGACAGGTTCATCGACAGCAGCGTAAAGCCCACTTCGCGCGTACCGTCGAGCGCGGCTTTTAGCGGCGTTTTACCTTGGCGAATATGACGCACGATATTTTCCAGCACGACAATGGCATCATCAACCACAAGCCCTGCGGCGACAATCATGGCCATTAAAGAAAGTACATTGAGCGAAAAACCCAGCAGATAAATGACCGCAAAAGTGCCAATTAAGGAAACCGGTATCGCCAGCGCCGGAACCAATGAAGCGCGCAAATTGCCCAGCGCCAAAAACACCACGCCAATCACCAGCGCCACGGCAATTAATAAAGTGCGCTCGGCTTCATGCAAGGTCGCGCGGATAATCGGCGAGCGGTCCATTGCCAAACTGATGCGCACAGTTTCCGGCAATAGCGCTTGCAGCGCCGGAAGTTGCTGTTTAATACGCTCGATGGTTTCAATAATATTCGCGCCGCTTTGCCGTTTAATCACTAACAGTACCGCTTCTTTTTCATTAAAAAAGCCACTGTTAAAACGGTCTTCTACATCATCACGCACATTGGCGACATCAGACAGGCGCAAAATCGCGCCGTCTTGCTGGCGAATAATCAACGTTTGATAGTCCGCCGCGCGGGTAAGCTGGTCATTGGCTTGTATCTGCCATTGCCGCTCGCTGTCAGCGGTCATGCCGAGCGGGCGACGTACATTGGTAGCGCTGATGCTGCGGCGGATGTCATCCAGGCTGATGCGGTACTGCGCCAGCAAATGCGGCTCAAGCTCGACCCGTACCGCGGGCAAGGAACTGCCGCCGACCTGCACCTCGCCCACGCCAAGCACTTGCGCAAGGCTCTGCGCCAGCACGGTGGAGGCAAAGTCGTACAACTCGCTTTTGCCCAAGGTATCTGAAGTGAGCGCCAAAATCATAATGGGCGCAGAAGCCGGGTTGACTTTGCGGTAGCTCGGCAGGCTGCGCATGCCGGACGGCATCATCGGCGCGGCGGTATTGATGGCCGCCTGCACTTGCCGCGCGGCGGCGTTAATGTCGCGCCCCGTTTCAAATTGCAGGCTGATGCGCGTATAGCCTTGGCTGCTGCGGCTGCTCATCTGCGTGATACCGGCAATCTGCCCAAAGGCGCGCTCCAATGGCGTTGCGACCGATGAAGCCATCACCTGCGGACTGGCACCGGGCAGGCTCGCCTGCACCGTGATGGCGGGCATGTCCATCTCTGGCAGCGGCGCGACCGGCAGCAGTCGATAGGCAAGCATTCCCAGCAATACCACGGCGAGCGACAGCAGCATAGTGGCGACCGGACGATGGATAAACGGGGCAGACAGGTTCACCTTCCCCGCTCCACCAGCCCTTGGGAGTAAAAGCCCTTGCCCAGTCGGTCGAAGTACAGGTAAATCACCGGCGTAGTAAACAGTGTCAAGATTTGGCTGGCGAGCAAGCCGCCGACCATCACCAATCCCAAAGGTTGCCGCAGTTCAGCGCCAGAGCCGCTGGCAAACATCAGCGGAATAGCGGCAAAGAGTGCAGCGAGGGTGGTCATTAAAATCGGCCGAAAGCGCAAAAGCGCCGCTTGGTAAATGGCATCAAAAGCACTCATGCCTTGGCTGCGCTGCGCCTCCAAGGCAAAGTCAATCATCATGATGGCGTTTTTCTTGACAATACCGATCAGCAAGATAATGCCAATGACGGCAATCAGATTTAAATCCTGCCCAGCCATCAAGAGCGCCAGCAGTGCGCCTACTCCAGCAGAAGGCAGCGTCGAGAGAATGGTGATCGGGTGAATATAGCTCTCATACAACACCCCCAACACGATATACATGGTGACCAGGGCTGCGAGTATCAGCCAGAGCGTGCTGCCAAGCGAGGCACGAAACGCCTGCGCCGCGCCCTGAAAGCGGCTTTGCACTGAAGCGGGCAGGCCGATGTCCTGCTGCGCCTTTTCAATCACGGCGACCGCTTCACCTAAAGAAACCCCGGGCGCGAGGTTAAAAGACAGCCCAACGGCGGGAAATTGGCCGATATGGGTAATGGCAAGCTCGGCGTTTTGCTGGCTGATCCGGGCGAGGGTGGAAAGCGGCACTTGCGCCCCGTTGGCAGCGCTTACGTGGATTTGCTCCAGCGCTTTTGGGCCGATTTGCCCGGCGCTAGCCGCCTGCAATACCACGCGGTACTGGCTCGATTGGGTAAAGATGGTGGCAATCTGCCTTTGCCCGAAAGCGTCGTACAGTGCATCGGTAATCTGCGCCACGCTGATGCCAAGGCGTCCGGCCAAATCGCGGTCGATGGTTAAAAACACTTGCAGCCCTTGGCTTTGCAGGTCGCTCGCCACATCGCGCAGTTCGGGCTTTTCGGCAAGCTCATTTAGCAGCCGCTCGCTCCAAACACGCAGCAAAGCCGCGTCCGGCGATTCCAGGGTGAACTGAAACTGCGTGCGGCTGATGCGGTCTTCAATGGTTAAATCCTGCACCGGTTGCAGATACAGGCGAATGCCCTGCACGCTGGCAAGCTTTTGATTAAGCCGCTCGATAATCTCGCTGGCGGTTTCGTCCCGCTCACTATGGGGCTTTAGGCTAATCAACAACCGGCCGCTGTTAAGCGTTAAATTATCGCCATCGATACCGATATAAGAGGCAAGGTTTCCAACCGCCGGGTCTTGCCGGATCACATCGGCCAGCGCCTGTTGACGGCGGCTCATGGCGGTAAAGGAAATCGATTGCGGCGCTTCGGAAATGCCCAGCAACAGACCGCTATCTTGCAGCGGAAAAAAGCCCTTGGGTACGGCTATCCAGAGCAGCACGGTCAGACCCAAGGTTGCCAGCGCGACCAGTAAAGTCAGTGGCTGATGACGTAACACGACGGTTAATAGCTTGCCGTATCCGGCGATCATCCCATCGATAAAAGCGCCGATGGCGCGGAAAAAACGCCCGTTTTGTGCGCTTGTTTCTGGCTTTAATAAACGCGCGCACATCATCGGCGTAAGGGTTAGCGAGACGACCAGCGATAATAAAATGGCGATCGCCAGGGTAATGGCAAATTCGCGGAACAAGCGGCCGACCACATCGGCCATAAACAGCAGCGGTATCAGCACCGCAACCAGAGAAAAGGTCAATGAAATCAGCGTAAAACCTATCTGTTTTGCGCCTTTGAGCGCCGCTTGCAGTGGGCTTTCCCCTGCCTCCAGGTGCCGCGCGATATTTTCCAGCATGACGATGGCATCATCGACCACAAAACCGGTGGCAATGGTGAGCGCCATCAGCGTGAGGTTGTTGATGGAAAAGCCAAACAGCACCATCAGCGCAAAAGTGCCGACCAGTGAAAGCGGCACGGCGACCGATGGAATCAGGGTCACGGACAAGCGGCGCAGAAACAAAAAAGTCACCATCACCACCAGCGCGACCGCCAGCAGCAATTCAAACTGCACATCTTTGACGGCGGCGCGGATGGTCTGCGTGCGGTCAGCAATGATGGAGACCTTAACGCCGGAAGGCAGCGCCTGGACAATCGCTGGTAGCAATTGCTCGATACGTTCGACCAGCTCGATCACATTCGCGCCGGGCTGGCGCTGGATGGTGACAATCACGGCAGGCAGGTCGCCCGCCCAAGCGGCGAGGCGGTTGTTTTCCGCGCCGTAGTCAATCTGCGCGACATCGCCCAAGCGCAGTGCCGCGCCGTCTTTAAAGGCCAAAATCAGCTCGCGGTATTCCTCGGGCGAGCGAAGCTGGTCGTTGGCATCGAGCATGGCGGTGCGGGTGCTGCCGTCAAAGCTGCCTTTGGGCTGATTAACGTTGCTGCTGCCAATCAGTGCGCGCACATCGGCAAGGTTTAGGCCGTTCGCCGCCAAAGCCTCCACATTCACCGTAATTCGCACCGCTTGGCGCTGCCCACCGGCCAGATTGACCATGCCCACGCCGCCGATTTGCGCAAGCTTTTGCGCCATCCGCGTATCGACCAGATGGTGCAGACGCGGCAGCGGCATGGTCGGTGAAGTGACCGCCAGTGTTAAAACCGGCGTATCGGCGGGATTGACCTTGTTGTAAACCGGTGGCGTGGGCAAATCCATCGGCAGCAAATTGCTGGCACCATGAATGGCGGCTTGCACTTCCTGTTCCGCAATTTCCAGCGGCACTTCCAGCGAAAAACGCAGCGTAATCACCGATGCGCCGCCGGAACTGTTTGAGGTCATCTGCTCAAGGCCAGGCATTTGCCCGAACTGGCGCTCCAGCGGAGCCGTCACCGCGGTACCCATCACCTCAGGGCTGGCACCGGGGTAGAGCGTCAACACGCGAATGGTCGGGTAATCCACCTGTGGCAGCGCGGCCACCGGCAGCAGCCTGAAGCCCAAAATACCGGCCAAAAGCAGCGCCAGCATGCTTAAGGTGGTCGCAACCGGCCTTAGGATAAACAGCCGCGACAGGTTCATGCGTCTGGCTCTTCGCCCGATTGTGGCGCGGCCTGGTCTTGCAGAGGGTGCGCGGCTTGTGCCGCGTCATCCGCGCGGCTTTCGTCTTTCACCACTTCTACCAGGCCGCCTTCGCGCAGCCGGTCAACGCCTTCCAATACCACTTTATCGCCTGCTTTCAAGCCGCTTTGGATAACCACCTGGCCGCCGTCTTCTGCGCCCAGTTGCAAGTTGCGCAAATGCACCTTGCTTTGGCCGTCTTCTTCTGTCACCACAAAGGCAAAAGTGCCGCCAGTGCCGTACTGCACGGCGGCGGAAGGCAGCAGCACCGCGTCTTTAAGCGTGGTAACGAGCAGGCGCACATTGACAAATTGATTGGGGAACAGGCTTTCATCCGCATTGGCAAACTGCGCCTTAAAACGCAGCGTACCGGTATTGATATCAATCTGATTATCCAGACTGTGCAGTACGCCTTCGGCGAGTTTGTGGCGCTCTTCCCTATCCCAGGCCTCGACTTTTAATGGCTCAGCTTGACGAAAGGCGCGAAGCACCGGCGGCAGGTCACGTTCCGGCAAAGTAAAACTTAAGCTGATCGGGCGAGTTTGCGTGATAACGACCAAGGGCGTGGCGTCCGCAGGACCCACCAGATTGCCGACATCAACCTGGCGTAGCCCCAGCCTGCCCGCCGCCGGCGCTCTTACTTGAGTAAAGTCCAAATTAAGCTGCGCCTCGGCCAGCAACGCCTGCTGGCGGGCAAGCGCCGCTTCATATTGATTGACCTGCGCCTGCTGGGTATCGAGCGTTTGCCGCGCAATGCTGTCTTCCTGATGCAACTTGCGGTAGCGTTCCAGGTCAATCTGCGCATTACGCAGCAGCGCGGCGCTTTCCTGCACCGCACTTTTGGCCTGCTGCAAAGTCACCTGATAGGGGCGTGGGTCAATCAACGCCAGCACATGGTCTTTTTCAACCTGCTGGCCTTCTTCAAAGCGCAGCTCTTGCAACTGCCCGCTCACCCGCGCCCGCACATTTACCGTAGTTTGCGCCGTGACCGTGCCAAGCGCCTTGTAATAGAGCGCAAAATCGCCTTCCTTGGCGGCAACCACGCGAACCGGAATGGCCGGTGGAGAAAAACTCCCGCGCCCAAAACGAGCGCCTGAAGGCTGCATTAATGAGCCGCCCGCACGGTTTACCGAAGGTTTGCCTGGGTTACTCGGTTTTAGCCAAAACCACCCAATCAATGCCCCCAACACACAGGCGAACAACACGAACAGCACAAGGCGACGGGAAAGGGGAGAATGGGTCATAAGCTAAGGTCGTCAATTAAACACTAAGAACGGGCAAGGAGGCTTGGCGCTGGCGGCGCGATTTGAGCGGCAGTCAATACTAAATGATAAGCAATGGCAATGCTTGCCTGGCAGGGGCCTATTGAACCACAAGGGTGCGGATTAAGGGATGCGCTGCAAAGAGCAGGCCAAGGCGTTTTGCTCTCCTCCAGGGGATAGCGCAAGACAGCACGGTTTCACCACAAATCGCTGATACCGGCTTGACCCACGGCAAACCCCACACGCATGATTACCACCCAATTAACCACAACAGTACGATTAAGCCCTGCCAGAGTATGGATAATCCGCCAAACGAACAGTCCGCAAAACATTCAAGGCTCGCCATTGTTGCCTTTGTCTTCAGTTTGCTGGCGGCGATATTTTTGGCGCTGGGATTGATGATAGGGCGACTGAGTGCCCCCTACATAATTGCGACTATGGCAGCCGCATTGATCAGCCTTGTTCTTGCCATAGCGGTTTTATTAAAGAGAAAAAACAAAAAACGCCTGGCGGTATTTGCCATAACCATTTCACTGCTTACCGTGGCGGCTTTTGTGTTTGTCGCCATCAGTGCTCTTGTTATATTTGGCATGGCTATTTCATCTTTTTCATCTTTGCTGGGAAGGTAGCAGGAATGAATACTGAAATCATCGATTGCGTTTGTTTTCGTCTGCCGAAACCGGATAAAATTACACCGATACTTTGCCGCGCGGGCTATCTGTATATAAAAATGCCCCGAACCATCGGCAAAGGAGACTGCTATATCAGCCTGCGCGTGCTGGAAAAAACCGAAGAGGATAGGAAGCGTAAAGACTTTGAGGAACTTTTCCGTCACTCCGGGCATTTCCCCAATAAACGCGGTGCTGCGATTGATCAGTATGAGATAGGCAAGCACCAACTGTTGCTGACCATCGGTTCTATCAAGAAGCCACTGCAATGCATCTTGGCGGGTGTAATCGATTTGGATAAAAATCACTATCTGCATACTTCAATCACCTTCAGCATCGACGATGCATGCTATCCACCGAGTGAAAACATTTGGGAGACAGAAAAACTAAGGCGTGAAGAGACGGTAGCGACCCTGCAATATTTCCTGGCATTATTGGAAAATCTGCAATTGAACGGAAACTATTCGCAAGCCTTGCAACAAGTGCGCATGGAAGAAGAACAAAAGCAACAAGCCGAACAACAAAAAGCATTGCAAGAAAAACTTGATAAAGCCGCCCAGCCGATTGACTGCGCTTATTTTAGCCTGCCCAGTACGGAAAATTTAACTGAAGTTCGGTTTTATTCTGAACAAATGCTACTCTATTTTGCGCGAAATGATTTTAGCGGGGTAATCGATATTAGATTGCATCGCTATCCGCTTAATGCAAAAGCTGCGGGTAATTCAAAACTTGATCTGCTGAAAAAACTGCTTCCCGGCATAGCCAGTGACCATCAAAAAAATCAAGATTTTTTGCGGTTTTTCCGCACTCAAGTATTACCCAAGGACAACGCGGGAAAGACGCTTGACACACTCATCGAGAGCATCAGCTCAGGTTGCCGACAGGGATACCTGGCTTTGCACTTAAACGAAGACAAAGAGTTTCAATGGATTGCCGCCATTGATGTGGATGACGATCATTACTTAAGTTTTATCGCAACCTACCAAAAGAACGGGGGTAACTTTACATCCACCGATAATCAGGCAGCGGCTGATATTTACAGCTATCTGCAATCGGTATTACACAGCTTGCATATCAAAGTTACAGCTACTACACAGGATTTACAAAAACCGAATAAAAGAACTTGACATTTCAGGAGATTGTCAATATACAGCAACAACACTATAGCCGTGCTAAACACAAAGATTTGCAGATCCCAAACCCTGCCCCTACAAGTGGGAGTGGGGTATTAATCCATAGCGCTAAAACGTATTTTTCCAATGGCGTAAATAAGCAAATACCGCTTGCGGCGTTTTATCTTTAATCGGCAATGGCTCAGCAAGCGCAGGTAAATGACAGCGTAAAAAAGGATTGGTTTGCCGCTCAATCGCCAAGGTGGACGGCAAACTGATACCGCCTTTTTCACGCAAATCCATCACTTCGGCGAGGCGCTGCTTAATATGCAGATTGTTCGGCTCTGCCGCGGCGGCAAAGCGCAAGTTACTAAGCGTGTATTCGTGAGCGCAATAAACGGCCGTGTTATCCGGCAATGCGGCTAGTTGCATCAGTGATTGGTACATTTGTTCGACTGTGCCTTCAAATATCCGTCCGCAACCGGCGGCAAATAGCGTATCGCCACAAAATAGTGAAGGCCTTTGTTTATCTTCGTGGTAATAGGCGATATGCCCGCGCGTATGACCGGGTACGGCGAGTATTTGCAACTCAAGGCCAAGTACCGTGATCACTTCGCCACCCGTTAAGCGCTGGTCACAATCAGGGATGCTTTCATTGGCCGGGCCAAAAACACGGGCATTGGTGGCTTGTTTGAGGCGTTTAACGCCGCCGATATGATCGCCGTGATGGTGCGTGATCAAAATATCGGTAAGCTGCCAGCCGTTATGCGCCGCCAGCCAATCGGACGCCGGCGCAGCATCGCCGGGGTCAACCACGGCGCATTGTTTTTGCGCGTGATTTTGCAGCAGCCACAGGTAGTTATCGGTAAAGGCGGGCAGTGGGCTAAGGGTTATCATGGCGGTTTTATCTTAAATAGGCGGTTATGCTGTCTTATGGTAACGGAGGTAAGCGGCGATGACTGAACCTTTCCCCGCAGTATGCTCTGCCGATGAGACCGCGCGTGTTCAATTGCTGCAAAGCGCCCGTGCTTGGCTGGCAGGAACGCTCGGCCAGCAGCTTTTGCAACAGGAGCGTTTACTGCTGGCCGAAGAACTGCCGCGTCTTGTCGGTAATTATCTGGTGCACTATGGCCCGTCGCCGGAACGCGCAAACAATGAGGGCGCGCCGCGCTTTCGCGTGCATCTGGGCGCGAATTTGCCAGGGGTGGATGTGGTCTGCGACGAGCAGGCTTGGCCTTTGCTCGACCACGGCGCCGATGCGGTCATTGTTCAGCACGGGCTGGATTTTTGCTTGTCGCCACATGGCCTGCTACGCGAAGCGGCTCGCTGCGTGCGGCCAGGCGGACAGCTTTGGATTATCGGCTTAAATCCGTGGAGCGCTTGGGGGCTGCGTCATTGGTTCGCCCAAGATGCCCTGCGTGATGCACGTTGCATTGGCGCTTCAAGGGTTGCCGATTGGCTGCACCTGCTCGGCTTTGCGCTGGAGAAACGCCGCTTTGGCGGCTATTGTCCGCCGCTTTCGGGCGCACTGTGGCAATCGAAAAAACCCGCGTTGGAGCGCGGATTGACCCGTCTGCCGCTGTTTGGCGGTGGTTTTTATCTGTTGATGGCACGCAAAATCGGCGTGGGACTGCGCCCATTGCCCAAGCCCAAACGTGCGCCGGTCGGCAAACGGGTGCCGATACCTTCCTTAAACAACGAAACCGACAGGAACGATTAAATGGCGGATAACCGCATTGAAATTTTCACCGATGGCGCTTGCCAAGGTAATCCCGGACCCGGCGGCTGGGGCGTTTTGCTGATTTACCCGGACGGACGCGAGCAGGAGCTTTATGGCGGCGAAGCGGCGACCACCAATAACCGTATGGAAATGCTCAGCGCCATTCGCGCTTTGGCGTTTTTAGAACAACCGGCCACTATTCGCCTCTCCAGCGACTCGCAATACCTTATTCGCGGCATTAACGAATGGCTGCCCAACTGGAAGAAACGTAACTGGCGCACCGCCAGCGGCAGCGCGGTAAAAAATATCGACCTGTGGCAAGCCTTGGATGCACAGATGGCGCGTCATCAGCAGATTGAATGGTGTTGGGTGCGCGGCCATAACGGTCATCCCGGCAACGAACGCGCCGACCAACTGGCAAGACGGGGCGTGCCCAAGTAGGGCGCGTTATTCGTTGCTGACGCCGTGCGGCACGTGGCCGGTGACAACATGACCGCGTGCTTTTTCGCAGTGCCCGACCTGGTCGTCAAAGAACATATCGGCGGCGAAGGCTTCCAGAATCGCCGATTTTTCCAGCCCCCCTAAGAAAAACGACTCATCAAGGCGGATATTCCAGTCGCGCAGCGTGCGAATCACCCGTTCATGCGCAGGCGCAGAGCGCGCCGTCACCAGCGCCGTGCGGATGGGGCTGTCGCCTGCGGGAAACTCCTGCTGCAAACGGTGCAGCGCGGCGAGAAACGGCTTAAACGGCCCACCGCGCAGAGGCTCTTTGGCCGCATCCTGTTCATGATGTTGAAAAGCCTCAAGGCCGCCCTGCTGATAAACGCGCTCGGACTCATCGGAAAACAGCACCGCATCACCGTCAAAGGCAATGCGCAGTTCGTTGTTTTGTGCACGGCGCGCGCCGCCAGACAAAATGGTCGCCGCGGCGAAACCCGCCGCCAGCGCACTACGTACATCATCGGCGTGGGTAGAAAGAAACAACTGACAGCCAAAGGCCGACAAATACGGGTCTGGGCTGTGCCCGCTCACAAAGGCGGCGCGGGAAATGCCAAGCTGATAATGCTGGATGGAATTAAACGCACGCAGCCCGGTATCGGCACTGTTGCGTGAAATCAGGATGACCTCAACCGGTGCGCGCTCAAGCTGGCTATTGAGCGCGAGGAGTTTTTTCACCAGCGGGAAGGCATCGCCCGGCGCTAAAATCTCGTCTTCGTGCTCAATCTGATATTGGCGGTAGGCTTCTACGCCTTGGCTTTCAAAGACTTGGTGACTTTCCGTCAAATCAAACAGCGCCCGTGAGGAAATCGCCAGTACCAGCTTGTCGTCAAGTGCTTTGGCCATAGTCGCCTCTCCTTAAAAATACTTGTGCAATATTGCCTCGCTCTGGGCGAACAGGCTATAAGGTGCGCCTTAAACCTTATTTTGTGATTGCCCCGCCCATGACTGATTTACCGATTGATGACCTTAACGTGGCTTGCAACGAAACCCTGATACCCCCTGCCCTGCTCAAGCGCGAGCTTCCATTGAGCGAAGCGGCCAGACAAACCGTAGCGCATGGTCGTGATGTGATCCGCGCGATTTTGGACGGCACAGACCCGCGCCTGTTTGTGGTGATTGGCCCGTGCTCCATTCATGATTTAAAGGCGGCGCACGAATACGCGAAGCGCCTTAAAGTGCTGGCAGAAGAGGTCAAGGACACGCTCTATCTGGTGATGCGCGTGTACTTTGAAAAACCGCGCACCACCGTGGGTTGGAAGGGGCTGATTAACGACCCGTATCTGGATGATTCGTTCAAGATTGAAGACGGTCTGCGCATTGCCCGCCGCTTGCTGCTCGATTTGGCAGAAATGGGACTGCCCACGGCGAGCGAAGCGCTTGACCCGATTTCACCGCAGTATTTGCAGGATTTAATCAGTTGGTCGGCCATTGGTGCGCGTACCACCGAATCACAAACCCACCGCGAAATGGCCTCTGGCTTATCCTCTGCGGTCGGCTTTAAAAACGGCACAGACGGCAGCTTGACCGTTGCTATTAACGCGCTGCAATCGGTACAAAGCCCGCACCGTTTTTTGGGGATTAACCAGCAAGGCGGCGTATCCATCGTCACCACCAAGGGCAACCCTTACGGCCATGTGGTGCTGCGCGGTGGCAATGGCAAGCCCAATTACGACTCGGTCAGCGTTGCCGTCTGCGAGCAAGAGCTGCGCCGCGCCGGTATCAAGCCCAATATCATGATCGATTGCAGTCATGCCAACTCCAACAAAGATCCGGCGCTGCAACCTTTGGTGATGGATAACGTCGCCAATCAGATAGTCGAAGGCAATGAATCGATTGTTGCGCTCATGGTAGAAAGCCACTTAGGCTGGGGTAATCAATCGATACCGCAGGATTTATCGCAGCTTAAATACGGTGTTTCGATTACCGATGCCTGCATCGACTGGAATAGCACCGAAAACAGCCTGCGCAGCATGCACAGCAAACTGCAAAAGGTGCTGCCAAAGCGGCAGCGTAGCTAATCAGCTGTCTTCTAGCGGCTGCGAGCGCTGCATATAGCGCTCGACATAAGAGCAAGAAGGAATGACTTGGTACTGCATCTGCTCGGCCCAAGCCAGCGCCTGTTCGGTCAGCGCGGCGGCAATACCGCGTTTGCGTAAGTTTCCGGGGACAAATACGCGGTAAATATCCAAGGTCTGCTGCCCCAATTCCAGATAAGCCAAATAAGCCTGCGCACCGTCTATCACTGCCTCAAAGCGGTGCGCCTGTTGGTCATGAAAAATAGATACCCCTTCGCTCATCGCAAGTCCCCTTAAGTTACGCTGCAAGGTCTTATTGCAGGCCTGCGCTACTTTGAAAGTAGTACAAAGGCGTGGTAAACCTTATCCATAAGACTTACTGGATAACTGCGGCAAAATACCGCAAATACCCAGCAGACTCAAACGCTGGTATGTAACCGTTTTGCACACTCTCCCCATCACAGTTACAAAAGACAGCATAACAAGCACTGCCAATCATGGCGCTATCGTGGTAGTTTTAGCGCCATTTTTTACGGGTCATATTGAAGTGCCCATCATCATCTTAAGGTAGGGGTTATGCAAATCGGACTGCGTGAATGGCTGATGGTCTTGGGGGGAGTGCTGCTCGCCTTTATCCTGTTCGACGGCTGGCGACGCATGCGCAGTCGAAGTGACCGCATAAACTTTGATTTGGATAAGCCATTTAGGTTTTCCGATGAAAACGACCCGCCGCCAGAAGCCCGCGTATCCAGTAACAAGGCGCAGCCGCTAAATGACGACCAAGACCTGCTGCTGCCTTCAGTGCACGCCAGTGACCCTGAGCATCACCGCAGCGCCTTGCGGCATCCTGCGCCAAAGACCGAAGAACCCCCACCTCCCGCCCAGTCTGCCCCCAACGAGGCTAAAACCTTTGACGATGTGCTGGTTATCCACGTGCTCGCCAAGGATGGCAAAGGCTTTTTCGGCCCGGAGCTATTGCAGTGCGTTTTGGAAAGCGGACTGCGCTTTGGTGAGCGGGAAATCTTCCACCGTCACGAAAGCAAGGCCGGACATGGCGAGGTGTTGTTTTCCATGGCCAACGCGGTCAAGCCCGGCACCTTTGATTTGGCCGAAATGGATCTTTGCTATATTCGCGCCGTCGCCTTTTATCTGCTGCTACCAGGGCCGCACAATCCCAAGGCCGCCTTTAGTGAGATGCTCGCTGCGGTTCGCAAGCTCGAAAGCGAGCTGGGCGGCGAAGTCAAAGACGACCAGCACAGCGTACTCACCGCGCAGACCATCGAACATTACCGCCAGCGCATCGGCGAATTTGAACGCAAAAAACTGCTTAACCGTTAAAACCAGGAGCCTGCGATGACCGAACCCCGGCTGCCTGAAGGGCGCATTGCCGAACTGCGCACAGAGCTTGAGCGCCTTAATTACGCCTATCACGTGCTGGATACTCCGTCCGTACCGGATGCCGAGTACGACCGCTTATTTAATGAATTAAAAGCGCTGGAAGCGGCGCACCCTGAGCTGATTACTGCCGAATCGCCCACCCAGCGCGTTGGCGCAGCACCGCTTGCGGGCTTTGCGCCAGTGCAGCACAGCGTGCCGATGCTCTCGTTAGGCAACGTATTTAGCGAGGAAGCATTTTACGAATTCGACCGCCGCGTCCGTGAAGGCTTGCAAGGCACCGGTCTGCTCGAAGAAAACGACGTTTGCTACAGCGCCGAGCCTAAGTTCGACGGCCTTGCCGTGAGCCTATTGTACGAAAACGGCCTGCTGGTGCGCGGCGCAACCCGTGGCGACGGCAGCAGCGGCGAAGACATCAGCGCCAACGTGCGCACCGTGCGCAATATCCCGTTAAAGCTGCAAGGTAGCGGTTTCCCCGAGCGCCTTGAGGTGCGCGGCGAGGTCTATATGTCGCGGGGCGGATTTGCCGCGCTCAACGCCCGCCAAATCGAGACGGGCGGCAAAACCTTCGCCAACCCGCGCAACGCCGCCGCCGGCAGTCTGCGCCAGCTCGATGCACGGATTACCGCGCAAAGGCCACTGGAATTTTGCGCCTACGGTATCGGCGAGCATTCGCATGCGTTCGCCTCAACTCACACAGAACTGTTAAATGCTCTGCAAGGCTTTGGACTGCCGGTCAGCCGCGAGCGGGCAAAGATGCAAGGCGCAGCGCAGTGCCTTGGCTATTACCAAAGCCTGCTGGCAAAGCGCGACCAATTGGCTTACGAAATTGACGGCGTGGTGTTTAAGGTAGACGACCTTAAAGCTCAGCAAGCGCTGGGCTTTCGTGCGCGCGAGCCGCGTTTTGCCACTGCCCATAAATTCCCGGCCAGTGAAGAGATGACCCAGCTCATCGATGTGGATTTTCAAGTCGGGCGCAGCGGTGCATTAACGCCGGTGGCACGGCTTGCGCCGGTACAGGTCGGCGGCGTGACCGTATCCAACGCCAGTTTGCACAATATGGATGAAGTCGCACGCCTGGGGCTGATGATTGGCGATACCGTCGTTGTTCACCGCGCAGGCGATGTGATCCCGCAAATTATGTCGGTCGTCATTGAACGCAGACCTGCCGATGCGCGCAAGATTGAGATGCCCACACAATGCCCGGTCTGCGGCTCGGCGGTGGAACGCCGCCAGCTTATCCGCCGCAGTAAAAGTGGACGCGAGACGGTCAATGAAAGTGTCGCCTGGCACTGTATCGGACGATTATCGTGCGCCACGCAGCGCAAGCAGGCGATTTTGCATTTTGCATCCCGCAGCGCTATGGATATTGACGGCCTGGGCGAGAAAATTGTCGAACTGTTGCTCGAACATCAGCTCATCGCCTCGCCAGCCGACCTCTACGCGCTTAAACACGAACAACTCTGCGATCTGCCTGGCTTTGCGCAGCAATCGGCGCGCAATCTGCTTGCCGCCATCGAAGCCAGCAAGCAGCCGCCTCTTGCGCGTTTTATCTACGCCCTTGGCATTGCCGAAGCGGGCAAAACCAACTCCAAACGCCTCAGTGAGGCCTTTGGCACGCTTGAGGCTGTACAAGCTGCGCGTGCTGAAATCATTCAGCAACTGCCGGATATTGGCGCAGAAAGCGCCGCACAAATCAGCCACTTTTTTGCCGATAGCCATAACCGTGAAGTGATCGATAAGCTGCTTGCCCACGGTATCAAGCCGCAGCCGCAGCCAATAACGCCGCAGCGCATCGCCTTTGCCGACATGATCGCCTCGCTGCAAATCCCCGCTATTGCCAGCACCGGCGCACGCAAACTGGCCGAGCAAGTCGAAAGCTTTGAAGCGTTAATCCATCTCGCGCAAGACCGCTTGCAACTGGTTCAAGTCCAGGGACTGAACGAAAAAGCACGCGCCGCGCTGTATGACTACTTTCAAGACAGTGAGCACTGCGAGCGCGTCCGCGCCATTGAGCAACAACTGCGCGATTTTTCCATGCACTGGGACAGCGAGGAACAACCCATGAGCAGCAAAAAAGAGGCACCACTGGCCGGACAAACCTGGGTATTAACCGGCACGCTAGAGACCATGAGCCGCAGCGAGTGCAAGGAAAAACTGGAAAGCTTGGGCGCAAAAGTCTCAAGCTCGGTCTCCAAGCAAACCGACTGTGTGGTCGCAGGCAGTGCGGCGGGATCCAAGCTCGGCAAAGCCCGTGAGCTGGGCATTAAAGTGATTGATGAGGCGGCCTTGCTGGCTCTGCTGGAGAATCCGCATGCCGCCTGATTTCCCCACCATCGGGGAATTTGTCGGCAACACCCCACTGGTGCGCTTGCAGCGTTTGCCGGGGGACAGCAGCAACCGCATTCTGCTCAAACTCGAAGGCAATAATCCGGCCGGTTCGGTCAAAGACCGTCCGGCGCTTTCCATGATTAGCCGCGCCGAACAACGAGGAGAAATTGCCCCGGGCGATACGCTGATTGAGGCCACCTCCGGCAATACCGGCATTGCCCTTGCGATGGCGGCGGCCATCAAAGGTTATCGGATGATTTTAGTCATGCCGGATAACATGACCGCCGAACGCAAAGCGGCCATGACCGCCTACGGCGCCGAGCTGGTGCTGGTCTCGCGTGAAGACGGCATGGAAGGCGCCCGCGATCTGGCCGAAAGCCTGCGCCGCGGCGGGCGCGGCAAAGTGCTCGACCAATTCGCCAATCCCGATAACCCCGATGCCCACTACCAAGGCACCGCGCCGGAAATCTGGCAACAAACCGGCGGCACGCTTACCCATTTTGTCAGCTCAATGGGCACCACCGGCACCATCATGGGCTGCTCGCGCTACTTTAAAGAGCAAAATCCGGCAATCCAGATTGTCGGTTTACAGCCGATGGAAGGCGCGTCCATCCCCGGCATCCGCCGCTGGCCGCGCGAATATCTGCCGAAAATCTATGATGAAACGCGCGTTGACCGCATTATCGATATGGCGCAAGACGAAGCCGAAACCTGCATGCGCCGTCTGGCACGCGAGGAAGGGATTTTCTGCGGTGTCTCCTCAGGCGGCGCCGTCGCCGCCGCGCTGCGTTTATCGCAAGAAGTCGAAAACGCCGTGATCGTCGCCATCATTTGCGATCGCGGCGACCGCTATTTATCGAGCGGGATTTATGCAGGTTAACCCGCTTGCCGAAGAGTTATGATTTCGTCCCCTTTAGCACAGATTTAGAGCCTTTTATGTCCGGTGAACAACACAGCCCGTCGCGCGGCGGGCGATTTAATGAAGCGGTCGATGCTTTTGTCGAGCGCTTTACCGCTTCAGTGGGTTTTGACCAGCGCCTGTGGCGGCATGACATCCAAGGCTCGATAGCGCACGCGAGCATGTTGGCAGAGATTGGCGTACTCACCAAAGACGAGTGCGAGGCCATCCATAACGGCCTTAACCGCATTGCCGGAGAAATCGAACGCGGTGAGTTTATCTGGCGCATCCAGGATGAGGATGTGCATATGAATATCGAAAAGCGCTTAACCGCGCTGATCGGCGAGGCGGGTAAAAAGCTGCACACCGGACGCAGCCGCAATGACCAGGTCGCCACCGACATTCGCCTGTGGCTGCGTGATGAGATCGACCAAATCCTTAAGACATTAACCCGTCTGCAACAGGGGCTGTTAAATCAGGCCGAAGCGCACGCCGATTGCATCATGCCCGGCTTTACCCATTTGCAGACCGCACAACCGGTCACCTTCGGCCATCATCTTTTAGCCTGGTTTGAGATGCTCTGCCGCGACCGCGAGCGCCTGCTCGATTGCCGTCGTCGAGTGAACCGCATGCCGCTCGGCAGCGCCGCGTTGGCCGGTACCAGTTACCCGATTGACCGTGAAATCACCTGCCGCCTGCTGGGCTTTGAGGCGATTTGCGCCAACTCCTTAGATGCGGTGGCCGACCGCGACTTTGCCATTGAGTTTTGCGCAGCGGCCTCGCTCTGTTTACTGCACCTTTCGCGTTTTTCCGAAGAATTAGTGCTGTGGACTTCGGCGCAGTTTCAATTTATCGAACTGCCGGATCGCTTCTGCACCGGATCATCCATCATGCCGCAGAAAAAAAACCCGGATGTGCCGGAACTGGTTCGTGGCAAATCGGGGCGCGTATTTGGCGATTTAATGAGCCTTTTAACCCTGATGAAAGGCCAGCCGCTCGCTTACAACAAGGACAATCAAGAAGATAAAGAGCCACTGTTTGACGCCGCAGACACCTTGCATGATTGCCTGCGCGCCTTTGCCGATATGCTCACCAATATTCGCCCGCTGCGCGAAAACATGCTCGAAGCGGCGCGGCGCGGCTTTTCCACCGCAACGGATTTAGCCGATTACTTGGTGCGCAAGGGCTTGGCCTTCCGTGACAGCCATGAAATTGTCGGCGCAGCGGTGCAATATGCCGCCGCACAAAACAAGGATTTAGCCGAATTACCCTTAGAAGCATTGCAAGGCTTTAGCGCGGCCATTGAGGCGGATGTGTTTGCCGTATTGACGCTGGAAGGCTCAGTCGCCGCGCGCGACCACTTAGGCGGCACCGCCCCTGCCCAAGTACGCGCCGCCGTAATACGCGGGAGGCAACGACTGGCGGATGGCTGAGTGTTTCTCTCCCATCAATGGGAGAAGCGCCGCTACTCAGATTCAGCCTTTGCCGTCAGTGCTTTAGGCAGCGCCTCAAACAGTGTTTGCCCGGCAAAATCTTCAATCCGCCAAACCCAATGGCGACCCGCCGGCAGCCAGGCGGCGGGGGCGTTGCTTTCGTCTGTAAAGCTCAGCCAATACGCGCCGCTTGGCCCTTCTTGTGCCGATTTTTGCTGAAACAACTTGCCGGTCAAGCGCTCTTGTTCAAAGCCGCTAATGGAAAAATCCAGCAGCGCCGTGCTGTCTTCGGGCAATTTTGTTTTCACTTCGCTGAGATTAAGCGCCGCAAACAAACGCGAAAGGCGGGCGCTCGCATCTTGCACAGCAGGCATTGCGGTATCGCCTGCTGGTTTGACTTTAAACGGCTCATCGGCTTTATCGCGTGAAAGCTGCAAGCTTTTATAGCCGTCTTGCTCCTCGGTAAAGGAAAGCTCAATGGCCTTAATCTCATCGGCTGGAATGCTGCTAATACGCCGGTTAATCCAGCCTAAAAAAGTATCCTGCGGCAAGGGGATGCCTTGGTCAATCAACCAGACCTGATTATCCGAAGCCAAACGCACCAACTGCCCATCGCCCTGCTGCGCGGCTTTGCCGACCAGCAGTTCCAGCGCGGGCGCTCCCTTAAACTCAAGGCGAATGCGCGTTGCCCCTCCCTCGCCCTGCTCAGCCAGATTAAGCCTTGCGTGCTGCTCGGCTCGCCGGGTTTTCGCTTCCACGGTTTTTGCCTCAACCAGCGCTCTTAGCAGACTGCCGACCGTGCTGACAGCGGCCGGATAAGCCTTATCCGCCTGTTCGGGCAGGGGAAGCTGCCAGTGATCGCCCTTTTTGGCGAGTTTTAGCAGCGGCTCATTGGGGCGCATGACTTCAATCTGCGTGATCCTCTCCGTGCGCCCTTGCAGGGCAGGCAGCAGCAGCTTTCCTGCCGTATCGGAGACCGCGGGCGTTTTTTGCAGCCCCAGCCAGCCACCGGTTAGCAACACCATCAATGCGGCGCTAATCGCCAGCGTTTTGCCTTTCATCGTTTTCCTCTTGATTACGCGCCGTTACTGGTCGAACAGGTCGGCATGTCGCCCGTTGCGTTCAAAGCGCACCGTTACGCCGTCAATTTTGTAGATAAGAAGCCAATCCGGCTCAATATGCGCTTCGCGGAAATGGCTCCAGCGCCCTTTTAATGGGTGGTCTTTCCAGCGGGCGGCAAGCGGCGCGGCGTCAATCAGCAGCTGCATCAGTTCGCGCAGTTTATCCATATCTTTGCCGCGCTTTTGCGCCGTGCGTAAATCCCGCTTGAACTGGCCACAATAATAGGGCGTGCGCATCAGATACCTAGTTGTTTAAACAAATCTTGTGCATTCTCGGCCTGATACAACTCTTCGCCACGCTCGCTTTTATTTAAGGTTTGTACGGTCAGTTCATTGGGGATATTAAGGTCAAACGGCAGCGTTTTTTCCGTCACAACCTTGATCAGTCCAATGCGGATAAAGTCAGACAACGTCAGCCCCATTGTCGCCAGCACGGCGGCGGCTTCCTGTTTTAAAGATTCGCTGATACGGGCGCTAACCAAGGCATTGCTGCTCATCTTAAATGTCCCCTCTAAATGCTTTGCCTTACTCTATCAATGGGCAGGCTTTAGCGCACAGTGTTTCCCCTTACGCCTGCAGCGCAGCACAAACAGCAGTGCCGCCAGGCTGATTAACAGCGGCATCAGCAGGATATTGGCGAGTTTTAGCCAGCGACCCAGTGCTTCGATATTGGCGTTGAGTTGGTAGCGCACTTCGCGCAGATCCTTGCGTAGTTCAATGCGTTGGTCGATAAATTGCTGCAAGGCGGTTTTTTGCTCGGCGGACAGTTCAAAAACCTTGCTCGGGTCTTGTTGCTGCTGCAATTCGGCGAGGCGTTGTTCGGTTTCGCTTAAACGTTGTTGCAGCGCCTGCTCTTTGGCGCGAAAGTCCGCTTCAGCTTCACGTTGCAGCGCTTCTACGCGGGTAAACGGCCGTGCTGCACGCCCGCGCGAGCGCACGCTAATCAGCGCATCGGAGCCGCTTAGGTTATCCAGCGCGTTGGCGGCGAAGCTGCCGTTGTCCGCCCAAGGCTGCGCGAGGCGCTGGCCGAACAGTTCGCGCACTTGCACCCACAGGCGGTCGCTCAAAATATCGGTATCGGCGACCACGATCAGATTGATGTTATCCGACTGTTTCAGTCCGTCTTTTTGTCCTTCAATGCCGTCCGGGAAAGCGCTTTGCGCAGGGCCTGCAATACGCGCGGCGAGGCTGTATTGCTCGCCGGTCGGTTTAAGCTCACGAATGATTTCTTCCGGGTCTTGTAATAGCGCAAGGCGCGCCACATCAAACGGCATGGCCTCTGTAGAGCTTTGCAGCAGCGGGGTAAAGCGCGTGGTTGCGCCTTCTAGCGGCGAGAGGATGCCTGCGCTCGCGACGGTGATGTTATTTAAGCCCGCCAGGCTCACATCATCCCGATCAAGCCGTTCGGCGGGCAGGTTAAGCCAGCCGGCGTGGCGCACCGTGCCACCTGCGCTCATGCTTAAAGTCATGGCGTAGCTGGCATCGGCGATGATTTTGCCGGGCTGCATGGCAAGCCCCCAAGCCTTAAATAACGACGGCAAATCCGAACCCTGAGGGGCTGCCATCATCGGCATGCCGCGTTCCATTTCGCTGTACGGGTCAACAAAGGCGAGCAGCTTGCCGCCTTTTAAGACGAATTGGTCGATGGCGTAGAGCGTAGGTTCCGACAGGTTTTTCGGATGCACCAGCAGCAGCACGCTGATGTTGTCCGCTATCTGCTTTGTATCAGCGGCGAGGGTTTCGATATGAAACGACTGCTTTAAGTTCTCCATCACATACCAAGGCGCCGTGGGTGCTTGGCGCATGGGGTCAAAGCCGCCTTCAATCGGCAGACCGGAAAGCACGCCCACTACCGGCTTTTGTGTCTGTGCAAGGCTTTGCACCAAGCGCGACAGTTCGTATTCCAAAAAGGCTTCCTGGTCGGGTGCAAAGAACGGGATCACCTGGGTTTCATCCAGCGCACTGGTGCCGGCCAGACCAAAATAAATCTGCTCTCCCGCACCCAGCGGCAAGCCTTGCAGGCCGAACTTGGCGGCGCGGTCTTCGTCTTCGGAAAAAGGCGCAGGATCAATGATATGCAGGCGGATTTTGCCCAGAGCCTTACTTTCGTAAGTTTGCAGCATCTCCTTAACGCGGCGGGCGTACAGGCGCAGCGGGGCAATATCGCGGCTGGCTTTATCCGACCAGAAGAAATAAAGGTTGATCGGCTCGTCAATGCTTTTAAGGATTTGCTGCGTGCCGGGGCTTATGCTGTAGAGCTTTTGCTGCGTTAAATCGAGCCGTACATCCGGCAGCGCGAGCGTGATAAACAGGTTAAAGGCAAGAAAAACGGCGGCGATTAAGGCAAGGCCAGCCGAGGAATAAATCAGCTTTTTCATGTTCAATCGGCCTTTTTCAAATCAATCAGGGCGGTGCAGGCAACCAGCCAAGCTGTGATCAGACTTAAGAAATACAACAGATCGCGGATATCGATGACGCCTTTGCTGATGGCATCAAAACGGGTCAAAAACGAAAGCGAGGCGATCGCATCACGCAGCCATAAAGGCGCGAAAGACAGCGCATCAAGCACCATCGGAAAGCCGCTTGCGATAAATAAAAAGCAGACGCTGATGCTGAGGATAAAAGCAATCACCTGATTTTTGCACAGCGCCGACAGGCAAAGGCCAATGGCAAGGTAGCTGCCGGCAAGCAGCAGGCTGCCCAGATAGGCGGTGATAATCGCGCCGTTATCCGGCTCGCCCAGCCAGTTCACGGTCAGCACCATCGGGAAGGTCAGCAAAAGCGCCAGCGCACAAAACAGCCAAGCGGCCAAAAACTTGCCGAGCACGGCGGAGGATTTGCGAATCGGCAGCGTTAGCAGCAGTTCGATGGTGCCGGATTTGCGTTCTTCCGACCACAGGCGCATGGCAATGGCGGGTACCAAAAACAGGTAAAGCCACGGGTGAAAGGCAAAAAACGGCGCTAAATCGGCCTGGTTGCTCGCGTAAAAATCGCCCAGATAAAAGGTAAATACGCCGGACAGCACTAAAAAAATCACAATAAATACATAGGCCAAAGGCGTCGCAAAATAACTTCCCAGCTCGCGTTTAGTGATAAACCACAGCGCACTCATTGCAACTCTCCCTTGGTCAGGCTGCGAAACACTTCATCCAAACGGCCTTGTTCCACATGCAGACTCTGAACCTGCCAGCCGCGCTGAGCCAGCAATCCATGCACCGCAGCAAAGATGCTTATGCCGGGCTGCGCCAGTACGCACAGGTTGCTGCCCTTGGCATCATCGGCTTCAACCGTGGCAACACCGGGTAAATCCTCCAGCGCGACCTGGTCTACCGCCTGCGCACCACGCAGCGTCACCGCTTGATGGTAGCGCGAGCGGGCACGCAGCCCCTCTGGCGTATCGTCGGCAAGCAGACGGCCTTTGGCGATAATCAGCGCCCGCGAGCACAGGGCGCTGACTTCTTCGAGGATATGGGTGGAAATAATCACGATTTTGTCGTGCGACAGGCTTTGAATCAGTGCGCGTACCTGATGCTTTTGATTGGGGTCAAGCCCATCGGTCGGCTCGTCCAAAATCAGCACCTTGGGGTCGTGCAAAATCGCTTGCGCCAGCCCGACACGGCGTTTAAAGCCTTTGGATAGCGTCTCGATGCTTTGTCCAAGTACGTCAAAAAGCTCCAGTTGCGCGGCGGCCTGGCGAATTCTTCGCTTTTTTTCCGCGCCACGAAAGCCGCGAATGGAAGCGATAAAGTCAAGAAAACTGCCGACGCGCATATCGCCGTAGCAGGGCGCACCTTCTGGCAAATAGCCGATTTTCCGCTGCGCTTTTTGCGTTTGGTTTTGGATGTCAAAGCCAAAAATGCGAACGCTCCCTGATGAGGGCGGCAAAAAGCCGGTGAGCATCTTCATGGTGGTGGATTTGCCCGCGCCATTGGGGCCAAGAAACCCCAGCACTTCACCGGGGCGGACGGAAAACGACAAGTCGTCCACCACCTTGTGCTGAGCAAAATGCTTGCTTAAATGGTTGATTTCAATCATCTGCTTGCGCCTTTCTCCCGCCACAGAGGCCGAAAATGGGGCGCAATCATACCTGATTAACCAGGCGATAAGCAGAAGCGCCAAGCGGCATCAGGCTCTGTTTTTGCTCTCTCCCCCAGATCCAGGGCTGGGGGGAGCACGACAATCTAAAACGCATAACGCAATGCACTCACCCAGCGTGATTGCTCACGGAACCAGCCGAAGCTGTCTTGGTGGCCGCTGAAGTTGTCAATACCGGTACGGATTTGCCAGTGTTCGTCGAAGTCGTAGCTCAAACCCAGTGACAGATACTGCCCGTGGTTTTCCAGGTCGTGCACTACAAAGCCGGTCAGGTTAAGCTGCCCTTGCAGCATGGCCCGCCGGCTGCCGAGGCTGACTAACTGGCGGCGCGAGGGTTCAATGGCGTTATCCACATCGCCTAACCAGCGGTTGTAATACTGCGCGTTGAAAAACCAGTCGCCGGTTAAATAATCAAGCCCGATCAGCAGTTGTTTTTCTTCGGTTTTGCCTGGCGCAAACTTCGTTGTATCGAGCCGGTAGCGCGTGGCATCGGGGCTGTAGCCCAGCTCGCTTTTTAGCGTGACTTGCCCGACTGGGGCGGCTAGGCTACCGCCTATCAGGGTTCGACGCTGTACCCGGCGCTCTCCCTCTAAACCGGTTGAGTTAAGGCGTATCCAGTAGCTGTCCACGTCCTGCCAGCCGTGCCAGAGGTTGACCGTGCTGTCTATGCCCAGCCAGTGACTGCCCCAGCGCAGCCCGCCACTCCAGTCGGACGGATTGCGCCAGTTGGGTTCATGCCCGTGCTTGATATTGACCGGCACGGCGGGTGG
>NZ_LSZO01000067.1 GCF_001580025.1 Ventosimonas gracilis
AGGAATATCGGCATCGTAGAAGGCAAAGCGGCCGTCCGCCGCGGGCAGCAGATGCTTCTTATGTTGCGGCACCAGCAGCAGTTGCAGGTTTTGGTCGGGGCTGATTTGACATTCCGTGTTGAGCATGGCGAGCGGGCGGCGCTGCTGCACGTAGTCGCCAAATAAGCCTTCGCGCAGGTCGAAGGCATGGATGGTATCGAGGATGCGCAGGCGGTCGGCCACCCCCCAAACCACTTGCTGCACGCCCAAGGTATGGGCGCAGCTTTCTCCATCGTAGGCGACAAACAGTTCACGCGCCTCGATACGCTCAAAGCGCTCGCCTAGTTTGTATTCGGCGAGCGCCCGCCCAAGTGCTTTAAAGCGCCAAGGCGAGTCGCTGTACAGATGGGCACCCAAATGCAGTGAGTATTCGGACAGCGCCAGATGCCCCTTGCGGTCAAGTGCTTGGCGGGTGCCCAGCAGTGCGCTGGTGTTGTAGTCCAGTGCAAAAGCCAGCGGTGCGGCGCTAGCCAGACACAGAGTTAGCAGTTTTTTGTACATACCCGTCTCCGTCAGCGTTCGGTACGCAGCGCCCGCTGGCTGACTTGGTTGTCTGTAACCCCTTGACCTACCTGTTCACTGGTGGTGGTCATGCGCGTGCTTTTGTTGTCGCGCAGATTGAACATGGTCTGCACGGTGGGGCGGGTAAAGCCGTTCACATCGTGCAACCCTTCGGCTTTTAACTGCTTGACCAGTTCGTCGTTCTTATCGCGATAGTCAATCTGTACCGGGTAGAGGGTTTCCATCTCTAGGTAGTAGACCTTGCGCAAATAGGCAGAAACGTTGCTTTCATCCGTGCGCGGACGCGCTTCTACCGCTTGGCAGGCGGGATAAATCAAGCAGGGCGCGGGATCGCCCAGCAGGGCGTAATCGTAGCGGCCGATTTTGTAGTCTTCAAAATCCTCGTAGGTAAAGTCGGTGCCCATAAACCAGTTTTGCTTTTGCCCGCCCGCCATGCGCCGCAATGTGCGCGTTGACGGGGTGTAGGACCACACGTCATTCACCGCCTCGCCCTTGTCTTCAATCAATAACCCTACGTTTTTCACCGATTCGGGAGCGGTAAAGCGCACCAGGGTGGCGGTGCGGTCTTCCATGCGTTTTTCGAGGCGGGTCATCTCGCGGGTGACTTTAACCTCGCCGTTGCCGTCAATCAGTTCCATGCGGTAGTGGCTCTGGCTGTCATTGCCTTTAAGGCGCTGTTCCGATTGGCGCATTAAATCGAGCGCCGCGTTGGCGGTGTCCGCTTGGGCAGAAAACATCGTGGCGAGCAGCAAAACACCCGCACCCAAGCGGTTCAGTAATGTCCGCGTCATCATCCAAAATTCCTCATTTTTAACGTGTCGACAGGCTCGCTGCGCAGCACTTTGCGCACAGCGGGCAGTGCGGCCAGCGGGATAAACAGCAGCGCGGGCACCAATACCCGCAGGTAATCCCAAAGCGTGGGCAGGGTGTCAATCTCGAACCAGACGCTGCCCAGACGCTGATTCAGTACCGAAGCGAGTGCAAAGCCCAGCGGCACCGCAAGCAAGGCGGCGGCAAAGGCGAGTATCAGCGTTTCGGCATAAATCAGCGAGCCGACGCTGGCACCGCGAAAACCCAAAATCCGCAAAATGCCATATTCGCCGCTGCGCCCGGTAATGGCAAAGCTCATGCTGGTGATGGCAAACAAAATCGCCACAAAGATACTGGTCATCGCGCTGATATGGACGATGACGTAGATGTGCTCGCTCATTTGCAAGATCGCCCTGATGATCTCCTGCTTGGAGGTGACCGTCACCACACCCGGCACTTGGTACAGCGGGCTGACATCCAGCGGCGGCGTATTCGGCTCTTCGACCAGCCACACTCCGGTAAATTGGTTTTGCCGCTCCAGCATGGTCTGCGCAAAGCCAATCGGCACCAGCGCCTCGCCCGGAGTGCTGGCGGAAAACAGCCCGACTACCGTTGCTTGGTAATCCTGCGCGCGCGTTCTAAGACCCACGGTATCGCCCACCTTGATATGGCGCTTTTCGGCCAGTTTGCTGTCGAGAATCAGCGCCTCTTGATCACCTTCGCGCAGCAATCGACCATCGGTGATACGCAGCGTTCGCACCTGTTCGGATGGGTCAAAGCCCAGCAACAGTACGTTATCCAGCCCGCTGGCGGAACGCAGTTGCAGCCCGCCACGAACAAAAGGCAGCCAGCGCCCGCCGGGGACGGCTTGCGAAAGCTTCTCCATATCCTCATCCCACCAAGGCGCATCCAGTACCACCACTTGGCTCCAACGGTCGTGCTGAACGTTGTTGATGGAGGTCTGCACGATGGAGGTCATCGAGACATAAAAAGCAATGGTGATACCGACACTCGCCGCCATCGCCACCGTAGTAATGGCACTGATACGCCAGTTGCGCAGCAGGCTGCGTACCGCGTAGCGAAACCAAAACGGCCCGCCCAAGCCGCGCGTCATGCCCACCAATTTGAGCGCCAGCGGACTTTCGCGCGAGCTGCCTTGCTCGCGAAGCGCATCCATCGGCGTGATTTGCAACACGCTGCGCAAAGGCAGGCCGATGCCGACCAGGATAATCAGCAGCAAGGCGACCAGCGCGGCCAGCAAATAACGCGGCTTTAGCAGCAGCTCAGGTGGCGGCATGCCGACTGAATCTGCGTAATTAAGGCCAAAGGCGTTCATGTTCATCACGGCAAAGCCAAGCCCCATCAATAGCGCCACCGCGAGCAGCAACCAGACCGGCAGGCTGTAGGCAAACAACACTTGCCGTCTGGCATAGCCCAAGGTCAGGAACATGGCAATCAACGCCTGCTCTTCACGCACCCATTGCAGCATCAAAAAGAACACCACCAAGGTTGCCGACAGCAGAAAAATCGCCACTACCGTGGGCAGGAAGATTTTGAACGTATTGAGGTTAAGCTCCAAAAACTTCTGACTGAACTGCTCTTGGCGCGGCAGTGCGTAATCCACCGCCACACGGGTTTGTGCACGGTTAATCGCCTCTTGGCGAAAGCGCTCGCTGTCAGTGCCCGCTTGCACCTGGAACAACAGGCTGTTTAGCGCGGCAAAGCCTAAGCGTTCCTGCATCAAGCCGATGTCGGCATAGAGCACACAGAGCGAGCCGTTGCCCGGTACATAGGCGGCGGCGTTAAACGGGGCGACCAGATATTCAGGGCTTTGCACCACACCCACCACTTCAAACGGGTAGCTCGCCGCTCCCGCTTTGTAGGTCACGGTATCGCCCGGCGCGAGGCGATGGTACTTGGCGCAATTGCGCTCGATAGCCACAGAGCCCTGCTCGCCTGCTTTTGGCAGGCGCCCCTGCAACAGGGTAAGCCTATTGATTTGGGAAAAATCGGCAGCCTTGGCGCTAACCAACAGCGCCGCCGGTTTTGCACCGCCGGTAAGCGGCAGCAGCCCAGGGGTCATCAGCCGTTGATGAAACGAGGCAAGTCCCGGAAGGTCGCTGAAATCGGGCAAATTGTTGGCATCTTCGATACTGATAATCAGCTCTAAATCGGCCATGCTGGAGGCCACTTGGATGGATTCAACGGTATCGAACAGGCTCTTGATGGACGAATAAGCCCCAGCCACTACGCCAAAGGTCGCCGCGCAAATGGTCGCGATAACCAGCAGTCGCCAGCGGATGCTCCAGGTCGAGCGCAACACATGACGCGACAGGCTGCTCATGCGTGACTCGCTTGCAGGCGACCTGCACGCATTTCGTAGTTGCTATCGGCATATTGGCTTAAATCCGGGTTGTGCGTGACGATCACCAAGGTCACGTTTTTTTGCCGCTGCATCTGCTGAAGCAGTGCAATCACTTGCAGGCCAGTATCTTCATCCAGACTGCCGGTCGGCTCGTCGGCCAAAATCAGCTTGGGTTCTTTAAGCAGTGCACGGGCAATGGCCACGCGCTGCTGCTGCCCGCCGGACAGCCGCGCCGGAAAACGCATGGCAAAGGCGGCGAGGCCGACTTTTTCCAGATAATCCATCGCCAGCTCTTTGTCTTCAGCGTTTGGATGACGCACCGGCTCAATACTGGTGAGCAGGTTTTCCAGCACGGTCAAGGTGGGAATAAGGTTGTGGAACTGGAAGATAAAACCCACATCACGGGCGCGGTAATGGCCGAGCGCGGCATTGTCCATTTGCTCCAAATACCATTCGCCGACGCGGATTTGCCCGCTGTCCGCACGGTCCAGCCCGCCCAGCACATTTAATAAAGTGGTTTTACCCGAGCCAGACATGCCGCGAATAACCGCCATGCTGCCCGCAGGCAAGCTGAACTTGACATCATTTAGCACCAGCGTGTTGTTATCACCGCTTTTATAACCTTTGTACAAATGGCTGATTTCAATCAACGGGGTACTTGTAGACACAGGCATCACTCCAATGACAAGGATACAAATCAAATACAACAACTGATTAAGATGAGGCGGATAACGCGAGCGAAAAAATTAAAGCTGAACGCAAAAGAGGACTAACTGGCTTGCAACCAGTGGGCAAGATTGTTACTAAATAATTCACTACGCTGCGCCGTTAAGGCTTCCAGTGCTTTTTTTAAGGAAGGATACCAAGGCTCGTCAAAGTCTTTCGGCAACTGCGCGGCACTCGGCAGCGGCCAGGGCAAGCGTTCGAGCAGTTGCTCCATGCGGTATTGATTAAGGTCGCGGCAGAGCAGCCAGCCGCCATTGTTGGCCGGGCAGACCAAGCGGGCGCCTTCAAGAAAATCGAGCAGCTCATCCCACTCATCTTCCGGCAACGGCCAGCCACGGGCGCGTAATTTGCGCAGCGACAGCCGCTCGCCGCTTTGTTGTGCCAGATAAAACTGCCGTAACACGCCAAGCAGCACGATAAAGCGCGGCAGTTTGCGCTTTCGCCAGCGCTGCGAACTGGGCAGATTGCACACCAGTTCCGCGCCGAACAGCACAATCAGCCAAGACAGGTAAATCCACAGCAAAAACAAAGGCACGGTGGCGAATGCGCCGTAAATCAATTGATAGCCCGGAAACAGGCGCACATAAAAACCAAACAGCGCCTTGGCAACCTCAAATAACGCCGCTGCGAATAATCCTCCGACCAACGCATAACGCAGTGGCACACGGGTATTGGGCACCACCGCATAAAACAGGGTAAAAGCGGCAACGCAGGATAGTATCGGCGTCACATGCAGCAACGGCTTGGCACCCATTAACGTACCTGGCCCGGACAAAAGTGATAACGAAGTGACATAGGTGCTGGCGACAAAACCCGCACCCAGCAGCAAAGGCCCCAGCGAGAGCACCGCCCAATACAGTAAGAAACGCGCCACACCGCGCCGTGGCTGGCGCACCCGCCAGATATGGTTAAAGGCTTTTTCCACCGAAACCAGCATGGTGTAAGCGGTCGCCAACAGAAACAATACGCCTATCCAAGTCAGTTGCCGCGCTTGCGTGGTAAAGGCGGTTAAGTGTTCATGCACGACGTCGCCGGAATCCGGCAGAAAGTTTTCCAGAATAAAACGCTGGATTTGCTCACCCACACCCTGCAACGCCGGAATCGCTGAAAGCATGACAAAGGTCACCGTCAGTAGCGGCACCACCGCAAAGAGCGTGGTAAAGGTCAGCGATGCGGCACTTTGCGGCGCACGGTCTACCGAGAAGCGCTGGCAGAGGAAGCGCCAAAACTCCACCGAATCAAGCAAACGCTGGCGCATGCTTCCCCCCGCCCCAAAAAACATTAGGATAGCCTATCTGCCTGCCCATCAAACAATCCGTAGCGAAATGCCCTGTGTTGCGCAAAAAATCCAGCCGGAGTAAGCTCGTCAGCCCACTCATTACAGCGATAACAAGCATTTGGTGCCCTATGGCTCTTCTGCCATGTATTAGTTTTGGCAATTCCCGATTATCCCTTCTCCCCACTGCTGAGCGGTTTTTCAGGAGCAGGTCATGAAAGCCTCACTCGATAAACTCAGCGCCTGGCTTAAAGAACGCAAAATCACTGAGGTCGAATGCCTGATCAGCGACTTGACCGGCATTGCCCGCGGCAAGATTTCACCGACCAATAAGTTCCTCGAAGAAAAAGGCATGCGGCTGCCGGAAAGCGTGCTGCTGCAAACCGTCACCGGTGACTATGTCGAGGATGACATTTACTTTGATCTGTTGGACGAGGCGGACATTGACATGTTCTGCCGCCCGGACGAGAACGCGATATTTCTGGTGCCCTGGGCGCTCGAACCTACCGCGATGGTCATCCATGACAGCTTTGACAAGCAAGGCAAGCCGATCGACCTGTCGCCGCGCAATATCCTGAAAAAAGTCCTCGCGCTGTACCACCAAAAAGGCTGGCAGCCGATTGTTGCGCCGGAAATGGAGTTTTACCTAACCAAACGCTGCAATGACCCGGACTTCCCGCTGGTCGCGCCGGTCGGCCGCTCAGGCAGGCCGGAAACCGGCAGGCAGAGTTTTTCCATCGATGCCGCTAACGAGTTCGACCCGTTGTTTGAAGACATGTACGACTGGTGCGAACTGCAAAACTTAAACCTCGATACGCTGATTCACGAAGAAGGTCCGGCGCAGATGGAAATCAACTTCCGTCACGGTGATGCGCTGCATCTGGCCGACCAGATTTTGGTGTTCAAGCGCACCATGCGCGAGGCGGCGCTCAAACATGACGTAACGGCCACTTTTATGGCCAAGCCGATTACCGATGAGCCGGGCAGTGCCATGCACATTCACCAGAGCGTGATTGAGGTCAAAACCGGCAAAAATATCTTCTCGGCTGATGATGGCAGTATGAGTGAGCTGTTTTTGCACTATATCGGTGGCATGCAAAAGTACATCCCCGAGCTGCTGCCGCTGTTTGCGCCCAACGTCAATTCGTTCCGCCGCTTTTTGCCGGATACCTCAGCGCCAGTCAATGTCGAATGGGGCGTGGAAAACCGCACCGTCGGCTTGCGCGTGCCGGAGTCCAATCCACAAAACCGCCGTGTGGAAAACCGCCTTGCCGGTGCCGATGCCAACCCCTATTTGGTGCTCGCCGCTACTTTGCTCTGCGGCTATATGGGCATGGTGGGCAACGTGCCGCCGAGTGCACCGGTTAAAGGGCGCGGCTATGAACGGCGCAATCTGCGCCTGCCGGTGACCATTGAAAGCGCGCTGGAGCGGATGGAAGCCTGCAAGGACGCGCAACAATACCTGGGTGAGAGCTTTATGCGCGGCTATGTTGCGGTCAAACGTACCGAGCACGAAAACTTTAAGCGCGTGATCAGCTCGTGGGAACGCGAGTTTTTGTTGCTGTCGGTCTAGAACACTTAAGGCAAGGGCCCCGCCTGTACCCAACAAAAACAGGCTCACATTGAAAGCCTTAGGCTTTCGCACAATAAAAGGATGGTTATGAGTAGCGTCAATCCACAAACCAAAGCATGGCAAGACATCAGCCAAAAACACCATTTAGCGCCTTTTAGCGACTACAAGGATTTGCGCCCGCGCATTATCACCAAAGCCAAGGGTGTTTACCTTTGGGACAGCGAAGGGCAGAAAATCCTCGACGGCATGGCCGGCCTTTGGTGCACCGCATTAGGTTATGGTCGTGAAGAACTGGTCGAAGCCGCCAGCCGCCAAATGCGCGAACTGCCGTTTTACAACACCTTCTTTAAAACGGCGCACCCGCCGGTGTTGGAACTGGCGCGCACGATTGCCGAAATCACCCCGGGCAACCTGAACCACCTGTTCTTTACCGGCGGCGGCTCGGAAGGCAACGACACCATGCTGCGCTTGGTGCGCCACTATTGGGCCAGCAAAGGCATGCCTGAAAAACAAATCATCATCAGCCGCAAAAATGCCTACCACGGCTCGACCGTGGCGGGCGCGAGCCTGGGCGGCATGAAGCCGATGCACGAACAAGGTGGCCTGCCCATCCCGGGCATTGTGCATATCGCGCAGCCTTACTGGTTTGCCGAAGGCGGTGATCTGGATGAAGAAACCTTTGGCATCCAGGTGGCCGATGAATTAGAGAAAAAAATCCAGGCACTTGGCGAAAACAAAATCGCCGCGTTTATCGCCGAACCCATCCAGGGCGCGGGCGGCGTGATTGTGCCACCTGCGAGCTACTGGCCGCGCATCCGCGAGATTTTGGCGAAATACGACATCCTGTTTGTCGCCGATGAAGTCATCTGCGGCTTTGGCCGTACCGGCGAATGGTTCGGCAGCGACTACTACGGCAATCAGCCGGATTTGATGACCATCGCCAAGGGGCTCACCAGCGGCTATGTGCCGATGGGCGGCTTAGTGGTAAGTGACAAGGTTTACCAACAAATCAAAGAAGTCGGCGACTTTAACCACGGCTTTACCTACTCCGGCCATCCAGTTGCCGCGGCCGTGGCGCTGGAAAACATCCGTATTTTGCGCGAAGAAAACATCGTCGAAACGGTCAAAACGCAAACCGCGCCCTATTTCCAAAAGCGGCTGCGCGAACTGTGCGCCCATCCTTTGGTCGGCGAAGTGCGTGGCGTGGGTCTTTTGGGGGCGATTGAATTGGTCAAGGATAAAGCCAGCCGCACACGTTATCCCGAAGCCCAAGCGGTCGGCATGATGTGCCGCGAGCACTGCTTTAACAATGGGCTGGTGATGCGAGCGGTCGGCGATACCATGATTATTGCGCCGCCTCTCGTCATCAGCAAAACGGAAGTTGACGAGCTGGTAGAAAAAGCAACGCTCTGCCTGGATTTAACGCAAAAACAACTAGGCGCTTAAACTATTTGCTTGCGGCCTGCCGATAGGCAGGCCGCAAGCAAAATGGCAATGGAGTTAAGCATCATGAAAACCTTGGCTAGGCTCTTTCTCGCGCTGTCCCTTTCCTGCGCAGCGACAACCGTTGTTGCACAGGAAAGTGTATTGCATGTCTATAACTGGACCGGCGCGATTGCACCGGGTACCGTCGAGCGCTTTGAACAGCAAAGCGGCATCCGCGTGGTCTACGACCTGCTCGACAGCAATGAAGTGCTGGAGGCCAAACTCTTTGCGGGTAAATCCGGCTATGACATCGTCTCGCCGTCCAACTCCTTTTTTGCGCGGCAGATTAAAGCCGGGGTTTACGCCAAACTCGATAAAAGCAAACTGCCCAACTGGAGCAATCAAGACCCGGTGATGCTCAAGCTGTTTGCCGATGCAGGCGATACCGGCAACCAATACGGCATGCCCTATTTATGGGGCACCATCGGCCTTGGTTTTAATCCAGACAGCGTTAAAAAAGCGCTTGGCGAAAACGCGCCGGTTGATTCCTGGGATTTACTGTTTAAAACGGAAAATATCGAAAAACTAAGCAAATGTGGCGTATCGGTGCTCGATTCGGCGACCGAAACCCTGCCGATTGCCCTGCATTATTTAGGGCATGACCCGGTCAATACCAATGCCCAATCGCTTGCGCAAGCCGAAGCGCTGCTTGCCAAAATCCGCCCCTATGTCACCTACTTCCATTCTTCTCGCTATATCGAAGACCTTGCCAACGGCAACCTGTGCCTGGCGGTTGCCTATTCCGGCGATGTCTGGCAATCAAAAGTACGCGCCGAGGAAGCGGGCAGCGGCATTAAAGTCGCTTACAACATTCCCAAAGAAGGTGCCGGCGCTTTTGCCGATTTGATGGCCATTCCCGCCGATGCCGCCAATATCGAGGCCGCGCACGCCTGGATTAACTTTCTGTTGCAGCCTGAAATCATGGCCGACATCAGCAACCAGACGTTTTTTCCCAATATCAACTTGGCCGCGCACCCACTGGAAGATGCTGCCATCCGCGATGATCCCAGCGTCTACCCACCCAAAGAGGTAATGGCAAAAATCTACGCCATACCGGATTATCCCGATAATGTGCTGCGCCTGATGAACCGTAGTTGGAGCAAAATCAAAACCGGCAGGTAACGCTTAAAAAACAAGCCACCCGCCATAAAAAAACTGCTGATACCCAACAAAAAAGCTGCCACTTTTACTGTGACGCTATGCCACACTTTGCCCTCTGCCCTCGCTCACCGAAGCGAGGGCTAGTCTGTCCGCCAATCCAGAACCCAAGGAGTTTTATCCCATGAAAGTATTTGGCAAAACCTTGCTTGCACTGTCCGTAGCCGGTCTGATGACTACCGCAGCGCAAGCCCAAGACCTGCACGTTTACAGTTGGTCCGACTATATCGCCGAAGGCCCTGAAGGCACGGTCGCCCAATTTGAAAAAGAAACCGGCATTAAAGTCACCTACGACACCTACGACAGCAACGAAGCCCTGGAGGCGAAACTCTTTGCGGGCAAGTCCGGCTATGACGTCGTGGTGCCGTCCAACTCCTTTTATGCGCGGCAGGTCAAGGCGGGTATCTACACCAAGCTCGATAAAAGCAAAATCCCCAACTGGGACAACCAGGACCCGGCCATGCTGAAACTCTTTGGCGGCTCGGACGATGAAGGCAACCAATACGGCGCACCCTATATGTGGGGCACGCTGGGCATTGGTTACAACCCTGATTTGGTCAAAGCCGCCTTGGGCGACAATGCCCCGGTCAACTCTTGGGATTTAGTGTTTAAGGTTGAGAACATCGAGAAACTCAAATGCGGTGTCGCCTTCCTCGATTCGCCGACCGAAGTGCTGCCTGCCGCACTGCATTATTTGGGCTTTAACCCGCACAGCATCGACAAAAAAGAACTGCAAGCCGCCGAAGATCTGCTGCTGAAAATCCGCCCGTACATTACTTACTTTCACTCTTCCCGCTATATCAATGACATCGCTGACGGCAACCTCTGTGTGATGGCGACCGCCTACTCCGGTGATATTGCCATTGCCCGTGAACGCGCCGAAGAAGCAGGCGGCAAGGTTAAAATCGAGTACAACGTGCCCAAAGAAGGCTCCGGTGCTTTCTATGACGTACTCGCCATCCCCGCCGATGCACCGCACAAGGATGCCGCGCACGCCTGGATTAACTTCAACTTGAAACCTGAAATTGCAGCGGCCAACACCAACGCGGTGTTCTTCTCCAATATCAACACCAAGGCGACCGAGTTTGTCGATGAAGCCATCCGCAACGATCCGGGCACCTACCCGCCGGCAGAAATCATGGCGAAGATTTACACCATCCGCTCCGATTATCCGGATAGCGCACTGCGCACCATGACCCGTAGCTGGACCAAAATTAAATCCGGCCGATAAAAGCCATACAGACGCCTTTATCGCTTGCTGAAGGCGTCTGTTTTTTTGCCGATTAACCGGCTTTAACCGTCTGCACCGCTATAATGAAAACCATTGACTTCGCCCAAAACGGGCAAACGTCATAAACCATCTCGGGGTATCGCCGCTAAAACAAGAGGTCAGCGCAATCATGACTATTCCCTGGAAACAATCCCTGTCCGCAGCACTGCTGGCACTGGCACTCGCCAGCACAGCCAGTGCACAGGAAAAGGTCAATATCTATAACTGGAGCGACTATATTGGCGAAACCACATTAGCCGACTTCCAGGAAGCCACCGGCATCAAGCCGGTTTATGACACCTTTGACAGCGGCGAAACCTTGGAGGGCAAGCTGCTCTCTGGCCGCACCGGCTATGACCTTGTAGTGCCGACCAGCCACTTTGCCGGACGGCAAATCAAGGCAGGCGTATTCCAAAAAATCGACAAAAGCCTGCTGCCCAATTGGAAAAACCTCGACCCGCTGCTGATCAAGCGCCTCGAATCGAGCGACCCGGGCAATCAATACCTGGTGCCTTATCTTTGGGGTACCAATGGTATTGGCTATAACCCGGAAAAGGTCAAAGCCGCGCTCGGTATTGATCAGATTGACTCGTGGAATGTGCTGTTTGAGCCGGAAAATATCGAAAAATTAAGCCAATGCGGGGTCGCTCTACTCGACTCCCCCGATGAAATGATGCCGGCCATGCTCGCCTATCTGGGTTTTGACCCCAATAGCACCAATCTCGATGATTACAAAAAAGCCGAAGAAAAATTTATCCAAATCAGCAAGCACGTCACTTACTTTCATTCCTCGCGCTATATCACCGATTTAGCCAATGGCAATATCTGCATTGCTGCCGGTTTTTCCGGCGATGTGATGCAGGCGGCTGACCGCGCCAGTGAGGCGGGTAACGACATTGACGTGCACTACGCCATCCCCAAAGACGGCGCAGCGCTCTGGTTTGATGTCATGGCCATTCCAGTGGATGCACCTAATGCCAAAGCCGCACACGCCTTTATCAACTACGTATTAGACCCTGAGGTTGTCGCCCAAATCAGCGATTACGTGGGTTATGCCAACCCCAATCCGGCCGCCCGTGAGTTTATGGATGAGGATGTTGTAGAAAATCCCGGGGTCTATCCGTCTCAAGCCGTGCTGGATAACACCTATGTATCGGTCGAACTGCCGCAAAACATCATCCGCGCGATGACGCGCAGTTGGACACGTATTAAATCCGGTAAATAAACCTCTCTCTGGAGTAACAATATGGCGTCAGCCGCAGACAATCCCATCCTGAGTAAACCGCAAAATGGACCAAGCAACACACAGGAAAAAGACGTGCTGGTCAAAATCGACCGCGTCAGCAAAAAGTTCGATGAAACGCTGGCGGTCGATGATGTTTCCCTCAATATCTACAAAGGCGAGATTTTCGCCCTGCTGGGCGGTTCAGGTTCCGGCAAATCCACCTTGCTGCGCATGCTTGCCGGTTTCGAGCGCCCCAGCGATGGCCGCATTTGGCTGGACGGACAGGACATCACGCAAATGCCGCCTTACCAGCGCCCGATCAATATGATGTTCCAGTCTTATGCGTTGTTTCCGCATATGTCGGTCGAACAAAACATTGCCTTTGGCTTAAAACAAGACCACCTGCCCAAAGATGAAATCAACCAGCGGGTTAGCGAACTGCTCAAACTGGTGCGCATGAGCGAATACGCAAGGCGCAAGCCGCACCAACTGTCGGGCGGCCAGCGCCAGCGCGTCGCGCTCGCCCGTTCACTCGCCAAAAGTCCCAAACTGCTGCTGTTGGATGAACCGATGGGCGCACTGGACAAAAAACTGCGCGCACAGATGCAGCTTGAACTGGTGGAAATCATCGAGCGCGTCGGCGTAACCTGCGTAATGGTCACCCATGACCAAGAAGAAGCCATGACCATGGCGCAGCGCATTGCCATCATGCACCTTGGCGTGATTGAACAAACCGGAAGCCCAGTAGACATCTACGAAACCCCGATTAACCGCCTGGTTTGCGAATTTATCGGCGGGGTCAACCTGTTTGAAGGGCAAATCATTGAAGACGCCGAAGACCACGCGCTGATTGACTGCCCGGTGCTGGAGCGCCATATCTATGTCGGCCACGGCGTGAGCACTTCGGCGGTGGATAAAAGCATTACCTACGCCATCCGCCCGGAAAAACTTCTGGTCACCACCGAACAGCCAAAAGACGACTACAACTGGTCGCGCGGCACGGTACACGATATTGCTTATCTTGGCGGGCATTCGGTATTCCACGTCAAATTGCCGAGCGGCGCGGTGGTGCAATCCTTTGTCGCCAACGCCGAACGGCGCGGCACGCGGCCGACCTGGGGCGACTCGGTGTTTGTCTTCTGGGAGAACGACAGCGGGGTGGCACTGCGCAAATGAATATTCTGGCAAGCCTTAAAAAACGCGCGCCCAATGGGCGGCATTTGGTGATAGGCGTCCCCTTTTTCTGGCTGTTTCTGTTCTTTTTACTACCGTTTTTAATTGTATTTAAAATCAGTTTGGCTGAGCCGCAGCTTGCCATTCCGCCTTATAGCGAGATTTACGAATGGGCTGAAAACAAACTCTCCATTATTTTAAATACCGAAAGCTATATCAGACTGACCGAAGACAGCCTGTACTTTTACGCTTATTTGGGTTCGCTCAAAATAGCCACCATCAGCACACTGCTTTGCCTGCTGATTGGCTATCCAATGGCCTACGCCATAGCCCGTGCGCCCAAAGAAAAACAAATTACTTTGCTGCTGCTGATCATGATGCCCACCTGGACGGCGCTGTTAATCCGCGTTTACGCCTGGATGGGCATCTTAAGCAATAATGGGCTACTCAATAACCTGCTGCAAAGCATCGGGATTATTGACAGCCCGTTGCTGATTTTAAATACCGACACCGCGGTTTATATCGGCATTGTTTACGCCTATATGCCGTTTATGGTCATGCCTTTATATGCCAACCTGGTTAAACACGACCAAAGTTTGTTGGAGGCGGCATCGGATTTAGGCTCCAGCGCCTTTAACAACTTCTGGAAGATTACCGTGCCGCTATCCAAAAACGGCATTATTGCGGGCTGCATGCTGGTATTTATTCCGGCGGTGGGCGAGTTTGTTATCCCTGAACTGCTCGGCGGCCCCGGCACCTTGATGATTGGTAAAGTGCTCTGGCAGGAGTTCTTTAACAACCGCGACTGGCCAGCGGCTTCGGCACTCGCCGTGATTATGCTGCTGATATTGATTGTGCCCATCCTGTTCTTTAACCGTAACCAAGCCAAAGCAATGGAGGGCAAACTATGAACACGCTGTTATCCCTGCCTTGGCGGCTCTTTGAGCGCCTGTTTAAAGGCGAACAAAGCGTGCTGCGTTTTTGCCGCGGCACCTTATGGATTGGCCTGATTTTTATCTACGCGCCGCTGGTTATTCTGGTGATCTACTCGTTTAACGCCTCCAAACTGGTCACCGTTTGGGCGGGTTGGTCGGTTTCCTGGTATGTCGGCCTGTTGGAAGAAAAGCAACTGATTAACGGGGTTTTATTATCCTTGCGCATTGCTTTTTATACCTCGCTCGCCGCCGTGGTGCTAGGCACTTTATCCGCCTTTGCGTTAACGCGCATTCCGCGCTTTAAAGGCCGTACTCTGTTTGGCGGTATGGTGACAGCGCCACTGGTTATGCCCGAAGTAATTACCGGCCTTTCTCTGCTGTTGCTGTTCGTCGCCATTGCCAAATTAACCGGCTGGTTTGCCGAACGCGGCATGCTGACCATCTGGATTGCCCATACCACCTTTTGCAGCGCCTATGTCGCAGTAGTAGTATCGGCAAGGCTGCGCGAGCTGGATTTATCCATCGAAGAGGCCGCCATGGATTTGGGCGCAAAACCTTGGAAGGTATTTTTCTTGATTACCATCCCGATGATTGCACCGTCCTTGGCCGCTGGCGGCATGATGGCGTTTGCGCTGTCGCTGGATGACCTGGTGCTGGCGAGCTTTGTCACAGGTCCCGGCGCAACCACCATGCCGATTGAGATATTCTCGCAAGTGCGCCTTGGTGTGAAACCCTCCATCAACGCGATTGCCAGCTTGATTATTCTGGTGGTCTCGCTGTTTACCTTCCTCGCTTGGTACCTCACCCGCCGTGCAGAAAAACGCCGCAAACAGGCGATAGTCCAAGCCATGTCGGTGATGGCCGAAGAAGCCGCCGCTTCGCGCTAGAAACAAAACCCGCACTGCTGCAAAGTCGTGCGGGTTTGCTTTAAGCTTGCAGCAACTCCCCTCGCAACGAATGCGGCAGCGCATCACTAATGCGCACCTCAACAAAGCGGCCAATCAGCCGCGGGTTGTCGCTGCGGAAATTGACGATGCGGTTGTTCTCGGTACGACCGGTTAGCATGCCCGGGTCACGCTTGGAATAGTCCGTCACCAAAATGCGCTGATGGCTGCCGACCATTTTCCGGCTGATGGCAAAGCCTTGGTGGTTTAATAGTTCCTGCAAACGCCCAAGGCGCTCTTTTTTAACTTCCGCTGGCGTGTCGTCCGGCAAATCCGCAGCCGGTGTGCCGGGGCGGGCGCTATAGATAAAGGAGTAGGAAAAATCAAAGCCGATGTCTTCGGCAAGTTTCAGCGTTTGCGCAAAATCCTGCTCGGTCTCGCCGGGAAAGCCGACAATAAAATCCGAACTGATACAAATACCGGGCACCGCCGCTTTAAGTTTGCGCAATCGGGATTTGTACTCCAGCGCACTGTGCCCGCGCTTCATTGCCGCCAGAATGCGGTCTGAACCGGACTGCACCGGGAGGTGCACAAAGCGCGCCAGTTGCGGCAGCTCGGCGTGCGCCGCAATCAGCGCATCGGAAAACGCCAGCGGATGGCTGGTGGTGTAACGAATGCGCTCAATGCCATCGATAGCGGCAATTTCGCGTAATAACGCGGCAAAATCGCAACCTGCCACTTCATCCAGATAACCGTTGACGTTTTGCCCCAAGAGCGTCACCTCAGCCACGCCGTTTTCCGCCAGATGAGTGACCTCTGCCAGCACGTCAGCGAGCGGGCGGCTGATTTCCTCGCCGCGCGTATAGGGCACCACGCAAAAGGTGCAGTATTTACTGCACCCTTCCATCACCGCGACATAAGCCGTGGGCCCTTCAATGCGCGGTTCGGGCAGGCGGTCAAATTTTTCGATTTCCGGAAAGGAAATATCCACTTGCGGGATTTGTGTGCGGCGCACGGCATCGAGCATTTCAGGCAGGCGGTGCAGCGTTTGCGGGCCAAAGACCATATCCACATAGGGCGCACGGTTGCGAATGGCCGCGCCTTCCTGGCTCGCCACACAGCCGCCCACGCCAATGACCAAAGCCGGATTAGCCTGCTTTAACTCACGCCAGCGGCCTAATTGCGAGAACACCTTGTCTTGCGCTTTTTCCCGAATGGAGCAGGTATTGAGCAAAATCACATCGGCTTCGGCGGGGTTTTCCGTCACCTCCATGGCGCCTGCTTCACCCAGTAAATCGACCATGCGCGAACTGTCATAGACGTTCATCTGGCAACCGTGGGTTTCAATATAGAGTTTCTTGCTCATGAAGGGATTGTCAGCACAGGGAAAATCAGCATTATACCCAAGCTGAAAAGCAAGGCAGGAATGTCTCAACACTCAATCATTGCCTGTAGTTATATAGGGAAGAACATACGCCTCTCGCCATAGCTTGCGCCTTTAGCGTCGCCAACGCACAAGCGGCTTCCAGGGGTTGTTAACGGAAACAGCCCTAGGTTTAGCCAAGGCCGTGCGTACTGCACACCCTTTCTTTTTGCCTGCTTGCCTTGTATCGGGCAATAATTGCGCTCCCTCTTGAGTAAAGCCGCGCCTTGCGGATGTTTTATTTAAATGGGTTTATGACAATCAAATAAAGGCGATCATTAAATACCGTGACTATTAAAACCCATTGGATTATTAACAATGCCGATTTGGCGCAGCAATGCGAATATTGGCAGCAACTTGAATTTATCGCGCTCGATACCGAATTTGTGCGGGTTAATACCTTTTATGCCAAAGTCGGGCTGATACAAGTCAGTGATGGGCAAAGTGCTTGGCTGATTGACCCGCTACCCATTGACGCTTGGCAGCCGTTTGCCGATTTACTTAAAAATCCAAATATCCTGAAAGTGCTGCATGCCGCAGGCGAGGATTTGGAGGTTTTTAGCCGCATCTGTGGCGCTCTGCCTGCGCCTTTGTTTGACAGCCAATTGGCGGCGGCGTTTTTAAATTGGGGTGCCAGTTTGGGTTATTCCGCTTTAGTGGAAAAAACACTGGGCGTCACGCTACCCAAAGGGGAAACCCGTTCCAATTGGTGCCAGCGTCCGTTATCCCCCGCACAAACGCAGTACGCAGCGGAAGATGTGCTGCATCTGGCGCGGCTTTATCAAGTGCTGCATCCGCTGTTGTCTGCGCAAAAAATGGCATGGCTGCTGGAAGATGGCGCACAGATGACGAGCGCACTCTGCCCGCCGCCCGCGCCGGAACTGGCTTGGCAGTCGGTCAAACTGGCGTGGAAATTATCCGCGCAGCAACTGGCCGTACTGCGCGCCATCTGTGCTTGGCGCGAGCAAACCGCCCGCGAGCGGGATCGTCCAAAGGGCTGGATAGTGCACGAAAGCGCCCTTTACCCATTGGCCTGCTTTGCGCCAAAGAGCCTTGCTGCGCTGTCGCGTATTGAAGGTATCGACGCGCAAACGGTTCGCCGTGATGGGCAAACCTTGCTTGCCCTGATTAAACAAGCCGCTGCATTGCCGCCAGAACAATGGCCGCTTCCGCTGCCCGCTCCGCTGCCGCCTTCGGCCAAAAAACTGCTGCAAATACTGCGTGAAGTGGCAGGGCAACAAGCACAGCGTCTGGATATAGCCGCTGAATTACTGCTGCGCAAAAAAGTGTTGCAGGATTTGCTGCAAAGTGGCTTCCCAGACGGTCCGTGGCAACTGCCGCCTTCCCTTTGCGGCTGGCGGCGCGAAGTTTTGGCTGAGCCGCTGCTGATGGTGCTTAAGGCTAAAACGGAGGCGGGCAACTAAAACACAAACGTTCGCCGCTCCGTGGTTGATTAAAAGCCAGCTCGCAGGCGTGCAAGCACAGACGGTCTGCGGCGGCGAGCGCCTCGCCTTCGGCGTAGAGCGTGTCGCCCAGCAGAGGATGACCCAAGCTCAGCATATGTACGCGCAGTTGGTGCGAGCGCCCCGTAACCGGTTTGAGCTGTACCCGACAAAACGCGCCGCAGCGCTCAAGCACGCGAAAGTGGGTTAAAGCGGATTTACCCTGCTGATAACAGACGATATGCCGCGGTTTATTCGGCGGATCGTAGCGCAGCGGCAGGTCGATACTGCCGCAGTCCTCAGCCAGTTGCCCGAAGCACAACGCTTGGTAGGTTTTATCGGTTTCGCGCTCTTGAAACTGCCGCGACAGTTCGCGGTGGCTGTCTGCATCGCGTGCCAGCAACAACAATCCAGAGGTTTCATAGTCCAGCCGATGGACAATCCGCGCTTCGGGGTAGCCGTTTTGTTGCAGACGGGTAATCAGGCAGTCTTTGTTATCGGCTGCGCGCCCCGGAACGGACAATAGCCTAGTCGGCTTGTTCACCAAAAGGATCTGTGCGTCTTGATAAATAACAGGAATTTGGCTGATGGGCATATGCATTAAATACCGATGATTTTGCGCTAGGATAAGAGGCTCTTTTCCCTTGCGAGAGAAATGCCATGAAACTCTACTACAGCCCGGGTGCTTGTTCATTGGCACCGCATATCGTTTTGCTGGAAGCCGGTCTTTGTGGACAGACTATTAAAGTCAGCACAAAAACCCACCAGCTTGAAGACGGCAGCGATTATTACTCCATCAATCCTTTGGGCTATGTGCCGTTTTTGCTCACGGACAGCGGCCAAACCCTGCGCGAAACAGCCGTCATTGTGCAGTATCTGGCCGACCTCGCGCCGCAAAAGCAGCTTATTCCGGCATCTGGCAGCATGGCGCGTTACCAGTTGCAGTCTTGGCTTAATTTTATTGCGACCGAACTGCACCAAGGCTTAGGGCCGTTGTTTAGGCCGACTACGCCAGAGGATTACAAGCCGCTGGTGCGCCAACGCGTGCTGGAGCGTCTGCAATGGGTGGATGAGCAGCTTGCCGGCAAATCCTGGTTAAGTGGCGAGCAGTTTTCGGTCGCGGATGTCTATCTGTTTGTGGTCAGTGGCTGGACGCAGTATGTCGAGGTCGATATTTCTGGCCTTAAAAACTTGGTTGCTTTGCGTGAGCGGATAATGGCGCGTCCTGCCGTACAGGCCGCGATGAAGGCCGAAGGGCTGATTTAAGCCTCTCGGCTTTAGCGAAACGGCGGTTCGTCAAAGCTGCGCAGCTTGCGTGAATGCAGGCTGCTGCGCTGGCTGCGCAGCAAATCCAAAGCGGTAATGCCGATATGCAGGTGTTCGGCGACGGCGCGTTGATAAAACGCATCGGCCGCGCCAGGCAGTTTGATTTCGCTGTGCAGGGGTTTGTCCGATACGCACAATAAGGTGCCGTAGGGTACGCGCAGCCGGTAGCCTTGCGCGGCGACGGTGCCGCTTTCCATATCCACCGCAACCGCGCGCGACAGGTTGATTTGCGCGCGCTCCTCGGCCCAACGCAGTTCCCAGTTGCGGTCGTCGTAAGTGAGCACGGTGCCGGTACGCAAGCGACGTTTCAGTGCTTCGCCGCGCTCACCGGTGACGAGAGCCGCCGCTTCGGCCAGCGCTTGCTGCACTTCGGCCAGCGCCGGAAGCGGGATATAGGGCGGCAGAACGCGGTCGAGAATGCCGTCGCGGCGCATATAAGCATGTGCCAATACGTAGTCGCCGATCTGTTGCGATTGGCGTAGGCCACCGCAGTGACCAATCATCAGCCAACAATGCGGGCGCAGTACCGCCAGATGGTCGGTGATGTTTTTGGCATTGGACGGCCCCACGCCAATATTGACCAAGCTGATGCCGTCGCCATCTTCGGCGATAAGGTGATAGGCCGGCATTTGGAAGCGCTGCCAAGGCACGCTGTCGATACGCATCTGTACCTCGTCTGCCGACATGCCGCGTTCAATCAGCAAGTTACCGGGCAACACCAAGCGGACAAAACGCCCATTGCGCTGTAATTGCTCCAAGGCAAAGGCGATAAATTGATCGACATAGCGGTGGTAGTTGGTGAGCAGTATCCACGGCTGCACGTGCCGCCAGTCGCTGCCTGTGTAGTGTTGCAGGCGTTTGAGCGAGAAATCGACACGAGGTGCGTCAAACAGCGAAAGCGGCAGCGGATTTTGTCCGTCCCAATCGTGCAAACCATCGGCGACGCAGTCGGTTGCGGCGGATAAATCGGTACTGGGAAATACCCGCGCCAGTTCCGCCGCCGTTACGCCAACACCTGACAGCTCATCGCCCTGCTCAATCACGTAAGGGTAAGGAATGGCTTGGCCGCTTAAGCCGACCTCAAGCTGCACCTCGTATTCTTCCAAAAGCGGGCGAAGCTGCGCCAGCAAATAACGGCGAAAGGCGAGCGGCTGGGCGACCGTCATACGGTAAAGCCCGGGCGCTTCAACCTTGCCCCAAGCACGCACAGTGTTTTTAACCTCGTCTTGGCCTTGGTAACGCAAGCGCAGTTCGGGGTAATAAAACCACTTGCGCTGCGCCTCGCTTGGCAAACGGCGCTCTCGGCCATAACCCTTAAGCGCCGTTGCCAACGCATTGGCGGCAGCTTGATACAGCTCAATCAGCCGTTCTACCGCTTGTTCGGCGCTGCTGACCGGGAGGAAGTCAACATTCGGCGTGGTGACAGGCACAGGCAAATACTCCTTGGGCAAATGGCAGACGCTATCTTGCCTTGCTCTCGCCTGCCAATGCCAGATTTATGGGCGTCTCGCCAATGGCATGATGCTGTGCAACAAGCGGCACCAGCTGATTGGCTAATGCCCCATCAGCCAGTGCTGGTGCGGGCCGGGCAGGCTCCATAGGCCAAACAGGATGATCAGCAGCCCGCTGGCGCGGCGGATGCCGGCGCGGCGCAGCAGTGCGGTCAGCCTTTGTGCGGCAAGGCCGGTAACCAGCAAAACCGGCCAAGTGCCGAGCGCGAACGCGAGCATCAGCAGGGCGCTTTTGCCGGCGCTGCCTTGGCTTGCCGACCACAATAAGGTGCTGTAGACCAGTCCACAGGGCAGCCAGCCCCAGAGTGCGCCGAGCAGCAGGGCGCGTGGCACGCTGCTAATCGGCAGCAGACGGCGGGTTAATGGCGCGATACCTTGCCATAAGCCCGCACCCAAGCGCTCAATACTTGGCAAAAAGCTCCACCAACCGGCCAGATACAGCCCCATGCCTATCAGCAGCAGCGCGGCGAGCAGCCGCAGTGCCAAGAGGGCTGGACTGTTTGCCAATGCGCCACCAAGCAGACCCAGTAATAAACCGGCGGCGCTGTAGCTAAGCGCGCGTCCCAGATTGCAGGCAAGCAGCAAGCGCAGCCTGCGGCTTTTTTGTTTGGCTCCAATGCCAAGGCTAAATGCGCCCATCAGCCCGCCGCACATGCCAAGGCAATGTCCGCCGCCCAACAGTCCCAGCGCCAGCGCAGCCAGCACGCTGGTAGCCAGCTCAGGCATCGGGTTTATCCGGCGCTGAGTTTGGCTTGGCGGCGGCTTGGTGCTTGGGGTCTTCGTCGTCAAACAGGATGCGGTGAGCGGGGCTTTCGAGGTCGTCGTACTGGCCGTTATCGACCGCCCAGAAGAACAGGTAAATCACCACCGCGACAATCAGCAGGGCGACTGGAATCAAAATATAGAGTGCAAACATGGCCGGGCCGCTTCCAACCTCAAAGCAGGCGATTTTACGCGCCCGATTTAAGGCAGCGATACCCTAAAAAGAAAACCGGTAGTGCAGACTGTAGGCATTGATGCCGTCGTTGGGGCTTTTTAGCCCGCCGTTGGAATAATGCCAAAGGCGCACGCCGATTTCTTGTCCAGCAAAGCGCACGCCCGCGCCTAGTCGGTCTTCAAACTGAAAGACCGTACCCAATTGCTCGCCTTCCACCCGCGTGGCGGAAAATAGCGCAACGCCAATGCCACCTTCGACATAGGGCTTAAAACGCTCGCCGTTAAACTCATAAACCAGCACCGGCGAAGTCGACAGGCTGTGGCGAGCGGATGATTTATGGCCTTGCCAGTAGCTGTAGGTGGTATCCCAATAGCCTCCCAAATGGCCGCTGGCATTTTCCAGCCAGCGAAACCCCAAGTCGGTTTGGCTGCTTAAACGAAACAGATTGCTGGTTTTATTGGTGCGCCCGACGGCAATACTGACATCCGCAGCAAAGGCAGAGAAAACCGTGGCAAACAACCCGAACAGTGCAAACAGGCGGATAGAGCTCATGATGAATTATCCTTATTCAGAGGGGGAAATCGGGCGAAGTATAGGGAAGAAGCCCGCGATAAGCCTTAAGCATTGTGTATTTTCACGTCCTTTCCGGATTGGCAGGCTTAGGCCGTGGCGGCAAATTCGGCGTAAGCGGTGCTGATTTTGGGCGCGGTCAATGCGGGCAGACGCGAGCAATAAAGCGCGATAGACTGCCGCGCCACTTGGGGAATCGGGAATTTATGAACGCTGCCAAACAATCACTCAAGCCCGCTCGCGCCCTCTTATATTGGCTTGCTGCCCTGCTTGTCTTAGGTCTTGGGCTGGGCAGCGCCAGTGCGTTGGGATTGGCGATAGCCGAACGGCTGCATTCGCTTTGGTGGGCGGGGCTATTGGCGCTGGCATTGATTGCCACTGTTGATGCACTGCGCCTGTTGCGTCAGTCGTCACCAAAAATTACCCGCCAATTGCCCGGCCAGCTTGCGCTCGGACGTTGGAGCGAGGTGCAACTGGCGATACAGCACCCGCTTAAGCAAGAAGGTACGCTGCAAATCTTCGACCACACGCCGCCGGGCATGGCCACCCAACACTTGCCGCAGTCTGTGCCGCTGCGTCCCGGGCAGCTTAGCCAATGCCGCTACCGACTGCGTCCGCTGCACCGTGGCCACTTTACTTTACCCATTTGCGAAGTATTGCTGCCAAGCCCGATGCGCCTTTGGCACAGTCGCCGTCGCTTGCAGGTGGCCGGGCAAACCCGCGTCTACCCGGACTTTGCCCGCCTGTACGGCGCACAGCTGATTGGCATTGAGCGCTGGCTGGGGCAGCTTGGCGTGCGTCTGCGGCCAAGGCGCGGGCTGGGCTTGGAGTTCCACCAACTGCGCGAGTTCCGCGAAGGTGACGCGCTGCGGCAAATCGACTGGAAGGCGACCGCGCGCAAAGGCAGCCCAATTGCCCGTGAATATCAGGACGAACGCGACCAGCAGGTGATCTTTTTGCTCGACTGCGGCAGGCGCATGCGCAGCCAAGATGGCGACCTTGCGCACTTTGACCACGCCCTCAACGCCTGCCTGCTGCTGGCCTATGTGGCATTGCGTCAAGGCGATGCGGTCGGCCTTGCCACCTTTGCCTGCGAACAGCCGCGCTTTCTCGCGCCGGTTAAAGGGCAAAGCCAGCTATCGGCGCTGCTGGCCGTGCTCTACGACCTGCAAAGCACGCAGAAACCGATGGATTTTTCTGCCGCCGCCGATTGGCTGCTTACCCGCCAGCGCCGCCGCGCACTGGTCATAGTCGCCAGCAATCTGCGTGATGAAGATGACGACGAACTGCTGCCCGCCATGCGCCGCCTCGCACGTCACCACCGCGTGCTGCTCGCCAGTCTGCGTGAAGAAGTGCTCGACCAGTTGAGACAAAAGCCGGTACAGACTTGGCAGGACGCGCTGGGCTACTGCGGCGCGATGGATCATCTAGCGCAGCGAAGCCGCCTGCACCAACGCCTTGCCGCGCACGGTCTGCCGCTGCTCGACACACGCCCGCAAGAGCTGGGGCCACGCTTGGTCAGCCAGTATCTGGCGTGGAAGAAAGCCGGAGTCTTTTAGGGTCTGCTCCCGTTTCAAACGTGGCCGCGACGGAGCCAGATTTTGCGCGCGGCAAGGCGCGAGAAGCGAAGTTTGCTATTGCAAATGAGCGACGAGTAACGCAGCGGCGCGCAAAATCTGGCCCGTCCCTTCGGGCTGCGCGCAAAATTTCGCCATACGTTGTTGCAGCATTTGCCAAGGTTGTACACATTGGCTGCATGCTGCGCCTAGTCTGGCGAAATTTTGAGCAGCAGCGCGGCTCGCGTTTGAAGCGGGAACAGACCCTGGTCTAAAATCCGTCGTTTTGTTGTGCACAAAAGGCTTTGTTATGCCCCTTGATATCGTCATCCTTGCTGCCGGACAAGGTACGCGCATGCGCTCCAAGCGCCCCAAAGTGCTACACCCATTGGCGGGCAAGCCGATGCTTTCGCATGTGATTGATACCGCCCGCGCCCTTAACCCCAAAGCCATCCACCTGATAACCGGTCACGCCGCAGAGCAAGTGCAACTTGCCTGTGCAGCCAAAGACCTGCACTTTATTGTTCAACCGGAGCAACTGGGTACCGGCCATGCCGTGATGCAGGCGCTGCCTTTTTTAAGCGGCGAAAAAACACTGGTGCTGTACGGCGATGTGCCGATGATCGAAGTGGATACCTTGCAGCAGTTACTTTCGCAGGTCAGCGATAAGCAAATGGCGCTGCTGACGGTAGAACTTGCCAACCCCACCGGCTATGGGCGGATTATTCGCAGCGAAACCGGACAAGTTAAGGCAATAGTCGAAGAAAAAGACGCAAGCCCCGCACAAAAAGCCATCAAGGAAGGCAACAGCGGCATTATCGCGCTGCCGACTGCGCCTCTGGAAGACTGGCTTAAGCGCCTGTCCAACGACAATGTGCAAGGCGAGTATTACTTGACCGATGTGATAGCGCTCGCCGTAGCGGACGGCGCACAAATCGCCACCGTTAAAGCGCAAGAGCCGATGGAAGTGCAAGGCGCGAACGACCGTATCCAGCTTGCCGAACTGGAGCGCCACTACCAATACCGCGCCGCCCGCCGTCTGATGAAACAAGGGGTCACGCTCGCCGACCCTGCGCGCTTTGACCTGCGCGGCACGGTGGAGGCTGGCCGCGATATTTATATCGACATCAATGTCATCCTTGAAGGCCATGTGGTTATCGAAGACGAGGTCGAAATCGGCGCAAACTGCATCATTAAAGACAGCCTGTTGCGCAAAGGCGCCAAAGTTTTCGCAAACAGCCATCTCGACGGCGCAGAACTGGGTGAAAATGCAGGCTGCGGCCCGTTTGCCAGACTAAGGCCAGGCAGCCAATTAAAAGCCCGCGCGCACGTTGGCAACTTTGTCGAGCTCAAAAACGCCGTATTAGGCGAAGATGCCAAAGCCGGGCACTTAAGCTACTTAGGCGATGCCGACATCGGCGCACGCAGCAATATCGGTGCCGGAACCATCACCTGTAACTACGACGGTGCCCACAAACACCGCACCTTGATGGGCGAAAACGTCTTTATCGGCTCCAATACGGCGCTGGTTGCGCCGGTTACGCTGGAAAAAAACGCCTCCACCGCCGCCGGTTCAGTCATTACCCAAAACGTCGCCGAAAGCGAACTCGCCGTAGCGCGCAGCAGACAACGCAATATCGGGGGCTGGAAAAGACCACAGAAATAAACTACAGCGGGAAAAGCGCTGATTTAAATCCCGCTTATCAGCATTATTTTGATAGGGATCAATAAGTAAAAAACTGCTATCGCACCGTTGTTTTAAGTTTTACTGTTAGGGGTCTGCTCCCGCTTCAAACGCGAGCCGCGCTGCTGCTCAAAATTTCGCCAGACTAGGCGCAGCATGCAGCCAATGTGTACAACCTTGG
>NZ_LSZO01000068.1 GCF_001580025.1 Ventosimonas gracilis
CAGCATTTGCCAAGGTTGTACACATTGGCTGCATGCTGCGCCTAGTCTGGCGAAATTTTGAGCAGCAGCGCGGCTCGCGTTTGAAGCGGGGACAGACCCTAAAGGCGGCTAAAGTGAAAATCGGCTATGATTGCCCGCTACCTGCGCCGCAGGTAGCCGTTAAGCGCTTTTAATCAGGTTACCGCCATGTCTTTCGCCGAACAATTAACCCAACTGCGCAGCTTTCTCGATGCCGATGAACTGCACGAGCAGGCGCTGGACTATATGGCCAGTCAAGGCTACCTGACCGCGCTTTGTATTTGTCCTGAGCCGGTTCCCGAGCAAGAATGGCTCGATGTGCTGTTTGCCGAACCGCCGCACTATCGTGACGAAGCCGAACGCCAGGCGATTGAAGGTGCGCTCGGTCAGCTCAAAATCCATATCGCCCGCCTGCTCGCTGCCGATGACGACTTGGAGTTGCCCTGTGCACTGGAATTTGGCGATGACCCTGATAATTCTGACATCCGCAGTTGGTGCATCGGCTTTATGGAAGGCGTGTTTTTGCGTGAAAGCCTGTGGTTTGAGCGCTTTGAGGAAGAAGTGAGCGAGCTGCTGCTGCCGATTATGGTTGGCTCAGGCTTGTTCGATGAACAGGAAGAGTTCGCCGATATGGCGCAAAACCCACAGCTTGCCGCTGACATGCTGGCGCAGATACCGGAAACATTAACCGCACTGTTTTTGCTGCTTAACGCGCCGGAAGAAAAACCGGCTTTGCTCAAGCCGCGCTCAAACGGATAGGCGGGAACCCTCTCGTCCATTTAGAGGCTGGAGGAGCGGGAAGATAATGCGCAAATTGCCCTTGACCTTGGCAAAAAAATCACTATCATCCTGCCCTCGCTCAAGGGGCATCCCAGCCAGCCTGCCGAATTTTTGAGATTTTAACCATGAAACCTGACATTCATCCTGACTACCGCACGGTGTTGTTCCATGATGTGGCGGCGGATGCCTATTTTTTGATTGGCTCGACCGTTTCTACCGATAAAACCCAAGATTATCAGGGGCAAAGCTATCCCTATGTGACCTTGGATATTTCCAGCGCCTCGCATCCGGTCTACACCGGCAAGCAGCGCCAAGCACAAAATGAAGGCCGCGTCGCTGGCTTTAACAAGCGATTTGCCGGTTTTATGGGGAGTAAAGCATGAAAGTTGTTGCATCCATCAAACAGGCCAAGCTGCGCCACCGTGACTGCCAAGTGGTCAAGCGCCGTGGCCGTGTTTACGTGATCTGCAAAACCGAACCGCGCTTTAAATGCGTGCAAGGCCGCACCAAGCCCAAGCGTAAAAACAAGGGCTAAGTTTTAAGCCTTGGCAGGCCATTAAAAAGGCAAGCGCCGCAAGTCGCTTGCCTTTTTGCTTTTGCGTTATCCAAAAAAATTTTGCCAATCACTTCATGAACATAACGCCGCTGCCCGTCTTGAGTCGGATACTTCACAAAATTCACAAGTAAGTTTTGCCAATCAAGGGGTTTTCCTTGTGGCGAGTTTGTGAATAATCCAAAGCCTCGTCGATAATAGAAATAACCGCGCAAAACTTTGGCCTTTATCTGGTTTCAAAGCTGGCCGCTGCAACGCACGGTGACTTCCAATAACCGATAAAAAGGAAAGCGACATGGGGCATAACAATAACGATGCAAAAACGCTGTCACGGCGGAATTTTCTTAAATACAGTGCAACGACGGCGGCCATCGGTGCCAGCAGCGGCTTGTGGCTGCCTGCCTGCGCACAGACGGCGAATCAGCCCAAAAAAGGTGGTTTATTAAGGCTCGGCTTGGCTGGAGCCAATATTACCGATTCCTATGATCCTGGCCGTTGGCTAGACAGCTTTGCCTTTGTGGCGTTTTCCAGCGTACACAACAGCTTGGTGGAAATCGACCAAGAGGGTCTGGCGGTTCCGGAACTCGCCGAAAGCTGGGAGCATTCCATTGATGTGAAGACTTGGACGTTCAAACTGCGCCAGGGTGTGGTCTTTCATAACGGCAAGACCATGACCGCCGATGACGTGGTCGCCTCCATCGAGCATCACTTGGGTGAGCAATCCACCTCGGCGGCCAAATCGGTATTGGGCGATATTGCCTCGGTGCGTGCCAAGGGCAAGGATGCGGTGGTGATTGAGTTACACCGTGGTAATGTGGATTTACCCTACGTGATGGCGGATTACCATCTGGCGATTATTCCAAGCAAAGAGGGTCTTGCCGATTGGCGCAGCGGCATTGGTGCGGGTGGTTATCAGATTCAGTCCTTTGAGCCGGGCGTTCGCATGCATCTGGTGCGAAATGCCAACTATTGGAAGCAGGGCAGGGCGCACTTTGCCGAAGCGCAGCTGCTGGGTATCAATGAACCCGCCGCGCGGGTCAATGCCTTGGTCAGCGGCGCGGTCGATGCCATTAACCGCGTGGATTTAAAAACAGTAGCGCTTTTAGAGCGCAATCCTGATCTGAAAATTGAAGAGACCATCGGCGCACAGCACTGCACCTTTCCCATGCTGTGCGACCGCGAGCCGTTTAAAGACATCAACCTGCGTCTTGCCATGAAACACGCCATTGACCGCAAGGCGCTGCTGGCAACGGTTTTGCGTGGACACGGGCAAATCGGCAACGACCATCCCATTCAGGCCAGTAACCGCTTTATCAATAACGACTTACCGCAGCGCCCGTATGATGCGGACAAAGCGCGGTTCTACCTCAAACAGGCCGGTATTGAGCGCTTTAACATCAAGCTGCACGCCTCCGATGCGGCTTACGCCGGCGCGGTGGATGCCGCCGTGTTGTTTAAAGAACAGGCCAGAGCAGCAGGCATTGAGATAGAGGTCGTGCGCGAACCTAACGATGGCTTTTTTAGCAATGTGTGGATGAAGCAGCCGCTGTGCACCTCCTACTTTTACAGCAGCCTGACCGCCGATCGGATGTTTTCCATCGGCTACGCGCAAGGCGCGGGCTGGAACGAAACCTACTGGGCGCACCCACGCTTTAACCAATTACTGCAAGCGGCGCGCGGCGAAACCAATGAAGCGCTGCGCCGCGAGATGTACCACGAGATGCAGCAGCTTTGCCGTGACGAAGGCGGGGCGATTATTCCGCTGTTTACCAACTCCATCGCCGCGCGTTCCAAACGGGTGACGCACAGCGGCAAAACCGCGCCCTGGGGCGAGATGGACGGCCTTCGCCTGGTCGAGCGCTGGTGGCAGGCATAAGGCTTTCATTTTTGATAACAAAAGGCAGGGACAATAATGAATCAGTTATTGGGCGGCAGCCGCCGCGATTTTTTGCGCACGACTGCGCTTGCGGGCTGCGCGCTGGCGAGCAGCGGGCTTTGGCTTCCGGCGAGCGCCGCTGAGCCTAAGGCGCCGAAAAAAGGCGGGCTATTTAAGCTGGGGCTTGGCGGTGCCAGCAGCACCAACTCGATGGACCCGGGCAGTTGGGACGATACTTTTTGCTTTGTCGGTTTTTCCGCTATCCACAACACCCTGTTTGAAATCGCCCCCGACGGCAGCGTTCAGCCGGAACTGGCAGAAAGCTTTGAGGTTTCTGCGGACGCGCGTATTTGGACGCTGAAGCTGCGCCAAGGCGTGACTTTTCACAACGGCAAGAGCATGACCGCAGAGGACGTAGTGGCCTCCATCCGCCCGCACTTTGGCAAAGACAGTCAATCGGTCGCCAAAGCGCTGCTGGGTTCGCTGGTCGATGTGCGGGTACGCGAAGCGGGCGTGGTCGAGTTTGAATTAAGCGCGGGCAATCTGGACTTTCCCTCCGTATTGGCCGATTACCATCTGGTCATTTTGCCTTCAGAAAACGGTGTGGCCGACTGGCGCAGCGGCGTGGGTGCGGGTGCCTATCAGCTCAAAACCTTTGAGCCGGGCGTGCGCATGCAGATGACGAAAAACCCGAATTACTGGAAGAGCCATCGCGGGCACTTTGACGGCGCTGAAATTGTCGGCATCAACGACGGCGCGGCGCGTACCAATGCGCTGCTGAGCGGCGCGGTGGATGTCATCAATAATGTGGATTTCAAAACCATCGGCCTGCTCGCGCGCAACCCTAATTTAGTGATTGAGCAGACCGAAGGCGCGTTTCATTACAGCTTTCCGATGCTCTGTGACGATGCACAGTTTAAAGACAACAACGTGCGCTTGGCGGTCAAGCACGCGGTCAACCGTAAAGCGCTGCTCGATACCGCACTGCGCGGCTACGGGCAGGTGGGTAACGATCATCCGGTGCGCGCCACCGACCGTTTTTTTAACAAAGACTTGCCGCAGCGTGAGTACGACCCGGACAAAGCGCGGTTTTATCTCAAGCAAGCCGGGCAAGATGGGCTAAAAATCCGTTTGATTGCCTCTGATGCGGCGTTTTTGGGTGCGGTCGATGCGGCGATACTGATGAAAGAACAAGCCAAAGCCGCGGGCATTGAAATTGACGTAGTCCGCGAACCGGCGGACGGCTTTTGGGCGAAGAACTGGGGCAAATCACCCTTTATCACCTCGTTCTACTACAGCAGTATCACCCCCGACCGCATTTTCAGCCTCGGCTATGCCAAGGATGCGCCCTGGAATGAAACCCATTGGGACAACCCACGCTTTAACGAACTGCTCGCTGCCTCGCGGGTGCAGCGCGATTTGGCACTGCGCCATGAAATCTACAACGAGATGCAACAGCTTTGCCGCGATGAAGGCGGCGCGTTGATACCGCTGTTTGGCAATGCGGTTGCCGCCCGTTCCAAACGGGTTACGCACAGCGGCCAGCTTGCGCCCTGGAGCGAGATGGATGGACTGCGGCTGATTGAGCGCTGGTGGCAAGCCTGATTTCGAGGACAACAGATGGCGGCGTTATTTAACCTGGTGGTGCAGCGGCTGGGGCTTGGGCTTTTGTCGCTGTTTGCGGTATCGGTGATGATCTTTTTGGCGGTGGGTCTTTTGCCTGGCGATTTGGCCGAGGCCATGCTCGGACAATCGGCAACGCCCGAAACCCTCGCCGCCATGCGTGCGCAATTGGGCTTGGACGACCCCGGCATTGCGCGCTTTTGGCGCTGGCTGGCGGCCTGCCTGCAAGGCGATTTGGGCATTTCTCTTGCTAATGGCAGGCCGATTGCCGAACTGATCGGTGCCCGCCTTGGCAATACGGTGTTTCTTGCCATATTTGCCGCGCTGGTTTCGGTACCGCTGGCGCTTTTGCTAGGCATTCTGGCAGCGCTCTATCGCAATTCTTGGGCGGATAGATTGCTTAATGCCGGCGCGCTGTCGGCGGCGTCCCTGCCGGAGTTTTTTATCGCCTACCTGTTGATTTTGCTGTTTTCGGTCAAATTGGGCTGGTTGCCGAGTTTGTCTTCGGTAGGCACAGATACGCCGCTGGCACAGCGCCTGCTGGCGACGGTGTTGCCGATGATGACCTTAAGCCTGGTGGTGATCGCGCAGATGATGCGCATGACCCGCGCGGCGCTGATTAACCTGCTGGCAAGCCCGTATATCGAAATGGCGCGGCTTAAAGGCATTGCGCCTGCGCGGATTATCCTAAGGCACGCGCTGCCCAATGCGCTGGCACCGATTATCAATGTGGTCGCACTCAATCTGGCTTATCTGATCGTTGGGGTGGTCGTGGTTGAAGTGGTCTTTGTCTACCCCGGATTAGGGCAACTTTTGGTCGATTCGGTCGCCAAGCGCGATATTCCGGTGGTGCAGGCGTGCAGCCTGATTTTTGCCGCCACCTACATTGCGCTCAATACGCTGGCCGATGTGCTATCGATTGCCAGCAATCCCCGCTTGATGCATCCCAAGAGCTGATTTATGGCAGAACTACTGAAAACTTCGGCAAAACGGCTGCGAAAAGCGCCGCTTTCAGCGCAGTTTGGCCTGCTGGTCATCCTGCTTTATCTAGTGATGGCCGTGTTTGCCGGGCAGCTTGCGCCTTATCCCGAAACCCAAGTCGTGGGCGAGAGCTTTGCCGCCTGGGGCGAGTCATTTTGGCTGGGCACCGACAATCTGGGGCGCGACATGTTCAGCCGCCTAATTTACGGCGCACGCAATACGCTGGGCATTGCCTTTATCACCTGCTTGCTCGCCTTTGCTTTGGGCGGCCTTTTGGGTCTTCTGGCGGCGCTGCGCGGCGCTTGGGTCGACCAAATCCTGTCACGGCTGATCGATATTCTGATGGCGATACCGCAACTGATTTTTGCCCTGCTGATATTAAGCGTGACCGGCACTTCTGCGCTCTCGCTGATTTTGGTGATCGCGGTTTTGGATTCCACGCGCGTATTTCGCCTGACCCGCGCGGTCGCGATGGGGATTATCGTGCAGGACTTTGTCGAAGCCGCCCGCCTGCGCGGCGAGGGCTTTTTTTGGCTGGCGCTGCGTGAAGTGCTGCCCAATGCCACGGTGCCGCTGCTCGCCGAATTTGGCATGCGCTTTTGCTTTGTGTTTTTGTTTATCAGCGCCCTGTCTTTTTTAGGATTGGGTATTCAGCCGCCTTTGGCCGACTGGGGCGGCATGGTGCGCGATAACGCGGTGCTGATCACCTTTGGCGACATCACCCCGCTGCTGCCCGCATTCGCGGTGGGTCTGCTGACCGTAGCGGTGAACTTTGTGGTGGACTGGCTGCTGCAACAGGCCAGCGGATTGCAGGAGGGGTAAATGAGCAAGGGGCTACTGAAAATCCGCAACCTGCATATTGAAGGCTGGTACGGCGAACGCTGGCAGCCGCTGTTGCACGCGATTGATCTGGATTTGGCACGCGGCGAAGTGCTGGGCGTCATTGGTGAGTCTGGCGCGGGAAAATCCACTTTGGGATTGGCCGCAATGGGCTATACCCGAGATGGCTGCCGCATCAGTCAAGGCAGCATCGAATTTGACGGTATCGATTTAAGGCGCTGCCCGCCGCAGGCTTTGCGCAAACTGCGTGGACGGCGCATCGCCTATGTCGCGCAAAGCGCAGCCAGTGCGTTTAATCCAGCCGAGCGGCTGATTGAGCAGCACATCGAATGCGCCGTACACAATAGTGGCGTGCCGCGCGATCAAGCCTTGAGCGAAGCGCACGAACTCTACCGCGTGCTTAAGCTGCCCGAGCCGCAAAGTATCGGCCGGCGCTACCCGCACCAGCTTTCCGGCGGCCAGTTGCAACGCGCCATGACCGCAATGGCGATGGCCTGTCGCCCGGATTTAATCATCTTTGACGAACCGACCACCGCGCTCGATGTCACCACCCAGGTGGAAGTGCTCGTCGCCATTCGTGATGCCGTTGCCCATTTGGGTACGGCGGCGCTCTATATCAGTCATGACCTCGCTGTAGTCGCGCAAATGGCCATGCGTATCATGGTGCTTAAGGATGGCAAGCTGGTGGAACAGGCCGAAACCCGCCAAATGCTCAGCGCCCCGCAGCAGGACTACACCCGCTCGCTATGGGCGGTACGCAATTTCCACAGCCTGGAAAAACCTGAAAACATCGAGCAGCCTTTGCTGGCGCTGGACAATATCAGCGCCTACTACGGCAGCCTGCCGGTTTTAAAGAACATCTCACTACAACTTAAACCTGGGCGCACCTTAGCGCTGATTGGCGAATCCGGCAGCGGCAAAAGCACCACCGCACGGGTTATCAGCGGCCTGCTGCTGCCGGCGAAAGGCCGCTTGCTCTACCAAGGCACGCCATTAACGGCGGATTTTCGCATGCGTACGCGCGAGCAACTGAGACAAATCCAGATGGTCTACCAAATGCCCGACACCGCGCTCAACCCCAAGCAGCGCATCAGAGATATTTTGGGCAGACCGGCGGCGTTTTATTTGGGGCTTGGCGGCAAAGCCCTGCATGAGCGAGTCTGTGACCTGCTGCGGATGATTGACTTGGAACCGGGGGATTACCTACAACGCAAACCGGCGCAACTGTCCGGCGGACAAAAACAACGCCTGTGCATCGCCCGTGCGCTGGCCGCCGAACCTGCCTTGATGATCTGCGACGAAGTCACCTCCGCGCTCGACCAACTCGTCGCCGAAGACATCCTAAGGCTACTTGAAAAACTGCAACGCGAACTGAACCTAAGCTACCTGCTGATTACCCACGACATGGCTACGGTACGCGCTATCGCCGACGAAATCGCTGTGATGCAGCACGGCAAAGTAGTAGACCAAGGCACCCGTGAAACCCTGTTCAAACCACCGCATCCACCCTACACCGCCAAGCTTTTGGCCGCCGAACCACAAATGAACCCGGATTGGTTAAATACCGTGCTGGCTGAGCGTGAAACGGACTTACTCCCAAGCTAAACAGTCACTTGCCTCATCCAAGTGGCGTGCCAGCAAAGCGGCGAATTCAGGGCGGGGGATGGTGCGAGCGCCCAAGCGGTATAGATGCGGATTGGGCACTTGGCAGTCGAGTAGTACAAAGTTCCAGTCGGACAGCCGCTCCATCAGGTGGGCGAGGGCGACTTTAGAGGCGTTGCTTTGGCGGCTGAACATGGATTCGGCAAAAAACAACCGGCCCATCGCCAGGCCGTACAGGCCGCCTTGTAGCGTGCCGTCTTGCCAGACTTCGACCGAATGCGCCACGCCGCGCCGGTGCAGTTCGTGATAAGCCGTTTGCATTTCGGCGGTAATCCAGGTGCCGGCTTGTTCGGCACGCGGCTCGGCGCAGGCTTTGATAACGGCGACAAAATCTTGGTCAAAGGTCACTAAAAAGCGCTGCTGGCGCAGGCATTTGGCGAGGCTGCGCGAGATATGCATTTCGCCTACAAACAACACGCAGCGTGGGTTGGGCGACCACCAGAGCAGCGGCTGGCCGTCTTCATACCAAGGAAAGCAACCGTGCCGATAGGCGGCTATCAAGCGTTCGGGGGAAAGGTCGCCACCGGCGGCGAGCAGGCCATTGGGTGCTTTAAGCGCCTTGTTAAGTGGCGGAAAGTCAAGGCGCTCACCAAGCCAAGTTAGCATGCTAAGGGTCTAGATTAGTGATGCTCATCCAGGAACTTTTCCGCATCCAGCGCGGCCATACAGCCTGCACCGGCGGAGGTAATGGCTTGACGGTAGACCGAATCCGCCACGTCCCCGGCGGCAAATACGCCGGTAATGCTGGTCGCCGTGGCGCTACCGCGCTGGCCGCCTTTGACTTTGAGATAGCCATCTTGCATTTCCAACTGCCCGACAAAAATATCGGTGTTGGGTTTGTGGCCGATGGCGATAAATACGCCGGACAGCGCAAGCTCTGAGCTTTGCCCAGTTTGCGCGTGCTTAATGCGCACACCGGTAACACCTGAGTGATCGCCCAACACTTCGTCCAGTGTGTGATCCCAGTGCAGGCGGATATTGCCGTTTTTGGCGCGTTCAAACAGGCGGTTTTGCAGGATTTTTTCTGCCCGCAGGCTGCTCCGTCGATGAATTAAATGCACCTCACGGGCGATATGGGACAGATACAGTGCTTCTTCCACTGCCGTGTTGCCGCCGCCGACCACGCAAACCACTTGGTCACGGTAGAAAAAACCGTCACAGGTCGCGCAGGCCGATACGCCCTTGCCGGAAAACGCTTGCTCGGACGGCAATCCCAAATACTGCGCACTCGCGCCGGTGGCGATAATCAGTGCGTCACAACTGTAGGTGGTGCCGCTATCGCCCTTGAGCACAAACGGGCGGCGGTGCAGTTTGACTTGCTGGATATGGTCGAACTTAATTTGCGCGTCAAAGCGCATTGCGTGCTGCTTCATGCGCTCCATTAAATCCGGGCCGGTTAAGCCTTCTATATCGCCGGGCCAGTTGTCCACCTCGGTGGTCGTTGTGAGCTGCCCGCCGGGTTGCATGCCGCTGATCAAAAGCGGGTTAAGGTTGGCACGCGCGGCATAGAGCGCGGCGCTGTAGCCCGCAGGGCCTGAGCCTAAAATAATCAGCTTGCAATGTATTCTGTCACTCATAACAGCCTCATCAACACCCGCACTGGTTCGCAGACAGGCGGGTTAAATCCTTGAAAATACTACTTGTCCATTGTCCCACGCCCCGCAAGTGGAGCAGGATTGGGAGAGTGGGCACAGCATTCTAACAACGCAGACGGCAAATCCGTACAATAAGCGATTTTAATGTGGGCGGATCGGGTGAAATTAAAGCCCTTAAATTAAAAAGCTTGCCTGCAATGTAAGGATTTTCAAGGGTAAACAGGTTTTGAAAAAATCAAAAGCAGGGGCACCCCCGCTTGAGCGTAAGCAATGGGCGATCTGGCTGCATGAAGGCGCGTTAATTGCGCTTGCCGTATTAAGCCTTTATTTGCTGATGGCGCTCTCGACCTATCACAACAGCGACCCGGGGTTTTCCCACTCAAGCGGCGCTTTTCAGATTGAAAATGCCGCCGGTCGTGCTGGGGCATGGGTTGCGGATGTGCTGCTTTTGCTGCTGGGCTACTGCGCTTGGGCGATGCCGTTGTTGTTTGCGCTAAAGGCTCTGCAGACCTTTAAAAACCGTCATCAGCCTTGGCGCTTTCAGCCTTGGCTTTGGCTGCTGCGCCTATCGGCGCTATTGCTGCTGCTGGTATCGATAGCCGCCTTGCTGGATATGCACTGCTATCCCAATCCGAATATGCCCGGCACGGCGGGCGGTATGGTCGGGCAGATGATCAGTAAATGGATGATTGCACAGCTGGCCGTGCAAGGCAGTAGTTTGCTGCTGATTGCGCTGTCGCTGTTTGCTTTGACCTTGTTTGCGGATTTATCTTGGCTGGCTTTGTTGGATGGCGTGGGCAAAATCACCCAGGATGTTTTCACGCTGCTCGCCCGCAAATTGCGCCCGCTATGGGAGGCGCGGGCGCAGCATAAACAGCAGGAGCTGCCGGATGAGCCTGCGCCGCTTAAAGCCAAGGCAACAGGCGATGAACTGCTCGCCGATACAGAGCAACTGCCGATTTTATCCAAGGCGCAAGAGCGTTTAGAGCCTTCCATTAGCCTGGATTTCGCCGCGTCGCCTGCTCCTCCTATTGTTACGCCGGTCGATAAACCTGCGTCCAGCAAGCGCAAACCGCCGCCGATTGTTATGCCGGTCGATACCGTTGCCTGCGGTCTGCCGCCGCTTTCTTTGCTCGACCGCGCGCAGAAAAAAACCAGCAGCCTAACGCCTGCGATGCTCGAATCCATGTCGCGCCTTTTGGAAACCAAGCTCAAAGAATTCGGCGTAGAGGTTACGGTGGAATCGGTGCATCCGGGCCCGGTGATTACGCGTTTTGAAATCCAGCCCGCCGCTGGCGTTAAAGTCAGCCGCATTGCCAATCTCGCCAAGGACTTGGCAAGGTCGCTTGCGGTGATCAGCGTGCGTGTGGTGGAGGTTATCCCCGGCAAAACCACGGTCGGTATCGAAATCCCCAATGAAGACCGGCAGATTGTGCGTTTTTCCGAAGTACTGGAAACACCTGAATATGAAAGCGCACAGTCGCCGGTCACGCTGGCTCTGGGGCACGACATCGGTGGCAGGCCGGTCATTGCTGATTTGGCGAAAATGCCGCATTTGCTGGTCGCAGGTACCACAGGATCAGGTAAATCCGTTGGCGTGAACGCCATGCTGCTGTCGATTTTGTTCAAATCCACGCCGGAACAGGCGCGGCTGATCATGATTGACCCGAAGATGCTGGAGCTTTCCATCTATGAAGGCATTCCGCACCTGCTCTGTCCGGTCGTCACCGATATGAAAGAAGCCGCCAACGCGCTGCGTTGGTCGGTCGCCGAAATGGAGCGTCGCTACCGCCTGATGTCGATGCTTGGCGTGCGCAATCTGGCCGGATTTAACCGCAAGGTCAGCGAGGCTGAAAAAACCGGCGAACCCATCAGCGACCCGCTGTTTAAACGCAGCGGCGCAGAAGACGAGCAGGTTCCGCCGCTCAAAGCGCTGCCGACCATAGTGGTGGTAGTGGATGAATTTGCCGACATGATGATGATCGTCGGTAAAAAGGTTGAAGAGCTGATAGCCCGTATTGCGCAAAAAGCCCGCGCCGCCGGTATCCACCTGATTTTGGCCACGCAGCGGCCATCGGTGGACGTCATTACCGGCCTGATTAAAGCCAATATCCCCACGCGCATGGCTTTTCAGGTCTCCAGCAAAATCGATTCGCGCACCATTCTTGACCAAGGCGGCGCGGAGCAATTACTAGGGCATGGCGACATGCTCTACTTGCCGCCGGGTAGCGGTCAGCCCATCCGCGTACACGGTGCTTTTGTTTCCGATGACGAAGTGCACCGCACCGTTGAGGCGTGGAAGCAGCGCGGCGCGCCGGATTACATCGAAGAAATTATCGCGGGCGTAGACGACAGTGCCATGTTGCCCGCCGGTAGCAATATCGAGGAGGGCGAGGGTGGCTCGTTGTACGATGAAGCGGTGCGCTTTGTGACGCGAACAAGGCGCGCCTCCATCTCATCGGTGCAGCGCCAGTTCAATATCGGCTACAACAAAGCCGCCAAGATTATTGAAAGCATGGAAGCGGCGGGCGTGGTCAGCAGCATGAGCCGCACCGGCTCGCGCGAAGTCCTCGCGCCACCGCCTGTTGGCGACGGATAGCAACGGAGGTTTAAGATGCGCTTTTTTGTGTGGGTTGAGATTTTATTTATGTCATTGTTTCGTTTACTGCTGGTAGGGCAAAGCCCGCGCGCAATAGCTTTGCTCTTTAGCTTGTTTAGTCCGTTGCTTTGGGCGACCGATAACCCGGCCACGCAATTGAGCGAACTGCTTGACCGAGCGCAAACACTGCGCGGCGGCTTTACCCAGCTTACCCTAAGCGCCTCCGGCACGCGTTTGCAGGAAGCCAAAGGGCAAATGGCACTGCAACGGCCGGGCATGTTTCGCTGGCATACCGATGCGCCGTTGGAGCAGCTTTTGGTCTCCAACGGGCAAACCGTCTGGCTGTATGACCCCGATTTGGAACAAGTCACCGTACAAAAGCTCGACGAACGGCTCACCCATACCCCGGCGCTGCTGCTGTCCGGCGATGTCTCGAAAATCAGCGAAAACTTCGAAATCAGCCAGGAACAGGCAGGCAACCTGAGCACATTCACCCTCAAACCGAAAAGTGCCGACAGCCTGTTTGACAGCCTGAGTCTGTCCTTTCGGCGTGATGTGATCAGCGAGATGCGGCTTATCGACAATAGCGGGCAGCGCACCAGCATTCACTTTTTGGATGTAAAGATGAACCGCGTACTGATCGACACAACCTTTGAGTTCGACATCCCGCCCGGCACGGATGTGATTGAGCAATAACCGGTGGATTTATTTGCAAGCCCGCCACTTAGCCAGCCGCTCGCGGCAAGGCTGCGCGCGACAACCTTGGATGAATATGTCGGCCAGCAGCACCTGCTGGCGCCGGGCAAGCCGCTGCGCACGGCGCTTACAGCCGGCGCGCTGCACTCGATGATTTTCTGGGGGCCGCCGGGCGTTGGCAAAACCACCTTGGCACGTTTGCTGGCAAAATTAACCGATGCGCATTTTGAGACCCTTTCCGCCGTGCTGTCCGGCGTTAAGGAAATCCGCCAAGCGGTGGAAGTGGCCAAACAGGCCGCGCAGCATCAGCGCCGAACCGTTTTATTTGTCGATGAAGTGCACCGTTTTAACAAATCGCAGCAGGATGCTTTTCTGCCTTATGTGGAAGATGGCACGCTGATTTTTATCGGTGCAACCACTGAAAATCCATCCTTTGAACTCAATAACGCGCTGCTTTCGCGCGCCCGCGTCTACCTGCTCAAAGCACTGGACGAAGCCGCGTTAAGGCAACTTGCCGAACGCGCATTAAATGAAGAAAAAGGCCTGGGTGCCCGTAAGCTCAGCCTGCCGCAAGAAAGTTTGCAAATCCTGCTGACGAGCGCCGATGGTGACGGCAGAAGGCTACTTAATCTGCTGGAAAACGCGGCCGATTTAGCCGAAGACGGCGCGGCTATCAGCCCTGAATTGCTGCAAGACTTGCTCGCCGGTGGTAGAAGGCGCTTTGATAAAGGCGGCGAGGCGTTTTACGATCAGATTTCCGCGCTGCACAAATCGGTGCGTGGCTCCAGCCCCGATGCCGCGCTCTATTGGTTCGCGCGCATGCTCGACGGCGGCTGCGACCCACTCTATATCGCCCGCCGCGTGGTGCGTATGGCGAGTGAAGACATCGGCAACGCCGATCCACGTGCCTTGCCGTTGTGTCTCGCCGCCTGGCAGGTGCAGGAGCGTCTGGGCAGCCCGGAAGGCGAACTCGCGCTCGCGCAAGCCATTGTTTATCTTGCCTGCGCCGCCAAAAGCAACGCCGTTTATACCGCTTACCAAGCCGCCGCGCGTGATGCGGTGGAAAATGGCTCGCTGGAAGTCCCGCTGCACCTGCGCAACGCACCGACCAAGCTGATGAAGGATTTAGGCTACGGTGGCGAGTACCGCTACGCCCACGACGAACCGGGTGCCTACGCTGCCGGTGAAGACTACTTCCCCGAAGCCATGCCGAAGCGCCATTATTACCAGCCCGTCCCGCGCGGACTGGAAGCGAAAATTGCTGAAAAACTCAAACACCTCGCCGCGCTTGACCAGGCCAGCCGCCGCAAGCGTCGCCCGTAAACACGCCTTAAGAGACCCCAAATGCTGGACATTAAAGCCCTTCGCGCAAATCCTAAAGCCATTGCCGAGTCACTAAAAAGGCGTGGCTTTGTCTTTAATCTCGAACACTTTGAGACGCTGGAAGAGCGCCGCAAGCAGTTACAAATCCAGACCGAACAGCTTCAAGCGCAGCGTAACGCCCGCTCCAAAGCCATCGGTCAGGCTAAAGCCAATGGGCAGGAGATCGCCCCGCTGCTCGCCGACGTGGAGCAGTTAGGCGAACAATTGGCCGCCGGCAAACAGGCACTCGATGCGGTGCAAAGCCAGCTTGACGACTTGCTGCTGGGCTTGCCCAATCTGCCGCATGACAGCGTGCCGAGCGGCAAAAGTGAAGAAGACAATCAAGAAGTGCGCCGCTTCGGGCAGGCGCGCCAATTTGACTTTGCCGTCCTTGACCACGTGGCGCTGGGCGAGCAGCACGGCGGGATAGACTTTGCCCGCGCGGTGAAGCTTTCCGGTGCGCGTTTTGCCCTGCTGCGCGGCAAAATCGCCCGCCTGCACCGCGCACTGGCGCAGTGGATGCTCGATTTGCATATCCATCAGCACGGCTATGAAGAGTGCTACACGCCCTATCTGGTACAGGCAGAGGCGCTGCAAGGCACCGGCCAACTGCCCAAGTTTTCCGATGACCTGTTCCGCCTGCCGCGCGAAGGCGCAGTGGACATGTACCTTATCCCCACCGCCGAAGTGCCGCTGACCAACCTGGTCGCCGGTGAAATTATCGAAGCGGCGCAATTGCCGCTGAAACAGGTCGCCCACACCCCCTGTTTTCGCAGCGAAGCAGGCGCATCCGGTCGTGATACGCGCGGCATGATCAGGCTGCACCAGTTCGATAAAGTCGAGCTGGTGCAACTAGTCGAACCCGAACAATCCGAACAAGCGCTGGAAGAACTCACCAGTCATGCGGAAAAAGTCCTGCAATTATTGAAACTGCCCTACCGCGTCATGCTGCTGTGCAGCGGCGATATGGGCTTTTCCGCCAGCAAAACCTACGATTTGGAAGTCTGGATACCCAGCCAAAACCAATACCGCGAGATTTCCTCCTGCTCCAACTGCACGGACTTCCAAGCCCGCCGCATGCAAGCGCGTTATCGCAAGCCCTCAACCGGCAAACCCGAATTGCTGCACAGCCTAAACGGCTCTGGCCTTGCGGTAGGGCGCACCTTGGTCGCGGTACTGGAAAACTACCAGCAGGCCGATGGCAGCATCGAAATCCCCGAAGTGCTGCTGCCTTATATGGGAGGAATTAGTCGTATTGATTAAGGCAAACAGCAATGCCAGGCAATAACGCGGTAGTACGCAAATCTTCCCCTCTCCCATTGATGGGAGAGGGGTAATGGCTTGGCTTAATGCGCGCAAACTTGCACTGATTAAGCCTTTATTTTTTAGCTGGAAAGTTCAACCAGCAGTTTATTTAACCGCCGTACATAAGTGGCGGGGTCTTGCAGCGTATTACCCGCGGCAAGAGCCGCTTGGTCAAACAGGATATGGGCAAGCTCAATAAATCGCTCTTCATCTTGCTCGTTATCGAGTTTTTCCAATAGCGGATGGCTGGGGTTGTATTCAAAGACCGGTTTGCCTTCTGGGATTGGTTGTCCGCTGGCGGCGAGGATTTGGCGCATTTGCACGCCCATATCGGTTTCGCCCATGGCCAAAATGGCCGCCGAATCGGTTAAGCGGTGCGATACGCGTACTTCTGACACGCTGCTTTCCAGCGCTTTTTTTAGCCGTTCGGTTAACCCCTGTTTGGCTTTGGCTGCTTCTTCTTGCGCTTTTTTATCCTCTTCCGAATCCAGTTTTCCTAAATCCAAATCACCGCGAGCGACATCGACAAAAGACTTGCCGTTAAATTCGGTTAAATAACCCATCAGCCATTCATCAATGCGGTCACTGAGCAATAAGACTTCAATGCCTTTTTTACGGAAGACTTCCAAATGCGGGCTGTTTTTAATTTGCGCGTAACTTTCGCCGGTTAAATAATAGATTTTATCTTGGCCTTCTTGGGCACGTGCCAAATAGTCTGCCAGCGATACTTTTTGTTCAGCGCTATCTTCATGGGTAGAAGCAAAGCGCAAGAGACCTGCAATTTTTTCGCGGTTGGCAAAGTCTTCCGCCGGGCCTTCTTTTAATACCTGACCGAAGTTTTTCCAGAAACGGGTATATTTTTCACCGTCTTTGCTGAGTTTTTCCAGCATATCCAGCACGCGCTTGGTCAGCGCGGCTTTCATTGAATCAATCAGCGGGTCTTTTTGCAGGATTTCGCGCGAGACATTAAGAGATAAGTCATTGGAATCGACCACGCCTTTAATAAAGCGCAAATACAGCGGCAGGAAGGAGTCGGCCTGGTCAAGAATAAACACGCGCTGCACATAGAGTTTAAGGCCGCGCGGCGCTTCGCGTTGGTACAAATCAAAAGGCGCGCGCGCGGGAAGATAAAGCAGCGAGTTGTATTCCAGCTTGCCTTCGACTTTGTTATGGCTCCAGCTTAATGGGTTTTCAAAGTCGTGGCTGATGTGTTTGTAGAACTCTTGGTATTCTTCATCTTTAATTTCCGCGCGTGGGCGCACCCATAACGCGCTGGCACGGTTAATGGTTTCCCACTCAGCGGCTTTTTCTTCTTTTTCTTTATCTTCTTCTGCCGAATAATCTTCCTTGGGCAGTTCTATCGGCAGGGCGATATGGTCGGAGTATTTTTTAATAATGCTGTGCAGTCGCCAGCCGTCGGCAAACTCTTCTTCGCCGCTTTTAAGGTGCAATACAATGCGTGTGCCGCGTTCTTGTTTATCGACTGTGGCAATTTCAAAACTGCCTTCACCCTGGCTTGACCAGTGCACGCCTTTGCTTGCCGCAAGACCTGCGCGGCGGCTGTAGACATCCACTTTATCAGCAACAATAAAGGCCGAATAAAAGCCCACGCCAAATTGGCCGATAAGCTGTGCGTCTTTTTTCTGGTCGCCGGATAAGCTACTTAAAAATTCACTGGTACCGGATTTTGCGATAGTACCCAAGTGGCTAATCACTTCATCACGGCTCATGCCAATGCCGTTATCTTCAATGGTTAAGGTTTTGCCTTCTTTATCAAAGGAGATACGGATTTTAAGCGGGCTGTTATCTTCAAGCAGTTCTGGTTTTGCCAAGGCTTCAAAGCGCAGTTTATCGGCGGCGTCAGAGGCGTTGGAGATTAACTCGCGCAAGAATATTTCCTTGTTGGAATACAAGGAATGAATCATCAGATGCAGTAATTGTTTAACCTCAGTCTGAAATCCCAAGGTTTGTTTTTGATTTTCGCTCATGTGTCAATCTCCAATAGCAGGCACAGTGGTCTGCAATATGGGGATTGATTACGTTATTTCAAGTGCTTTGGTCTTCTGTGCCCAGCTTACTTTGTACCATGACGGAAAGCACCGCCGAATGAAACTCGCGTCGATATAAAACCAGCACCACAGCCGCCGTTGCCAGCATAAACAGCCAAGGGCTGATAAACCAGGCCAGTATCACCATGCCGAAATAGTAGGAGCGTAGCCCTAAGTTAAATTGATTGGCGGCCATGGAAATCACTTGTGCCATGCGCAGGGCGCAGGCTTTGCGCTCCTCATTGGTGACTGACGGCTCAGAAGGCGTGGCGGCAGAGCCTATTAATACGGCAGCAAAGTTGTACTGGCGCATGCACCAACTGAAAGTAAAAAAGGCGTAAACAAAGACCATTGCCAGACAGAGCAATTTAATTTCGGCCAGTCCCTTTGAGCCATGTTGTATCCAGGGCAAATCTTCGAGCAGCGAGAGGGCGCGCTCGGAAGAACCGAGCAAGGTCAATATACCGGCCAAAATAATCAGCGTGCTACTGGCAAAAAATGACGCATTGCGCTCCAGATTCGTCACCACATTGGCATCGGCAATACGGTTTTCGCGCAGCATCAAACGGCGCATCCAGTTTTCCCGATACAGGTGCAGCACTGAAGCCAGGCAAGGTGTGCGCTGCCCTTTGTAAATGGCATAGCGGGTATAACCCAGCCAGCAAAGCAAAAACCACAGCGCGGCTAAAAGATTGGGCAATGTATCGTCGGCAAGAAGCATGATAGATTTTGTGGCAAATCAATAAAAGGTTAGTAGTATAAGGGATGCTATGCTGGCTCGCATCGCCAGCGTGCGTGTGCGACGCAGTAGCCGCAATATGACCTTTGACCTTGCTGCGCGAAATTTCAAATAATGCAAGTTCCCAAGAGGGATTTTCATGCTATTTAAATACATTAAAGCGTCCGTTATGTTGCTGGCACTTACTGCTTCTTTCAGCGGATGGGCACAGAATATGGATGACGCCAAGAGATCAGCCTTTGCTAAATATGAGCAACAAGACTATTCCGCTGCTTTGGCGGAATTATTGCCTTTGGCCAATCAAGGCGATACGTGGGCGCAAGACATCCTTGCTATGTTTTATAAAGATGGCTTGGGCGTTAAACAAGATTATGCGCAAGCGATGAAATGGTATCGGCGGGCGGCAGAACAAGGCTATGACCACTCGCAACATATGCTGGCACTCTTTTATATAATGGCTGATGAGGATAATCCCGATTTTGTGCAGGCCGCCATCTGGTTTGGTAAAGCCGCTGAGCAGGGTTATGCCCGCTCGCAATATATGCTGGGGACTCTCTATGAAGAGGGTGATGGCGTTGAGCAGGACTATAGTCAAGCGTTTAAATGGTATATGAAAGCCGCTGAGCAGGGAAGCGACAAAGCATTCAATGCGCTGGGTCGAATGTATGAATATGGCTTGGGCGTTGAACAGAGTGCTGAGGGTGCATTTAAAAACTATTCAAATGCGATAATGCGCGGCAATGAGGATGCGAAAAAAGGTCTTGATAGAATTTTGCGGGCGATGGGCTTTTCCATACCCAACGAAGAGACTACTGAATAAATTGCAGCCTCTATCTTTAAATAGATTTAATGCACCGCCAACTTAAATCTCGCCCGTTTAAGCCATTTGGCTTCTTGTTCAAAGTCGGCTTGGGTGAGAGGGTTGGCGGCTAGCCAGCCTGCCGGGAACTGGACTTCCAGTTGGTTTTTAGCCGGTTTTAACTGAACCTTTGGCATGGGCTGGCTGCCGCGGCTGTGGTGGAACAAGATGGCAAAGCGCAGTAATACGCAAAGTCGCAGCAGCGTGGTGCTGTCGCCTGCAAAATCTTCAAAGCGCTCGGGATCCAGGCGGCGGCGGTGGCTGCGTACCAAGAGGGCGATCATTTGTTGGTCTTGCCGTGAGAATCCGGCCAAATCGGCGTGTTCAATCAAGTAAGCGCCGTGTTTGTGGTAGTGGTAGTAGGCGACGACCTGGCCGATTTCATGCACGCGCGCGGCCCAGCCGAGCAGCTCGCGCTGCCAAGGTTCGGTGAGTTGCCAGCTTTCTTTGACTTGTTCCAACGCCGCCAAGGCTTGCTGTTCGACGCGGGCGGCTTGTTCCATATCGCTATGGGCGCGTTCGAGCATGGCGCTCAGTGTACGCTCGCGTACATCTTCGTGTTGATGGCGACCGAGCAGGTCGTAGAGTACGCCTTCGCGCAGTGCGCCTTCGCAGCGCTGCATCTGGGTTAGTTTCAGTGCATCGAAAATCGCTTCGATAATGGCAAGCCCGCCGGCGAAGATGCAGCGCCGGTCGGGTTTGACCCCGTCGAGATCGAGTTTGTCGGCGCTGCCTAATTTAAGGATGTGTTGTTTTAGCCAGGCGATACCTTCTGTGGTGACTTCGCCGTTGCCAAATCCGGCCGCCTGGCAGGCCAAGCCTATAGAGCGGATGGTGCCGGATGCGCCAATGACTTCCTGCCAGCCAAGACGGTTAAGCCCGTGTTCGATACCCATCAGTTCCAGGCGGGCGGCGGTATAGGCTTGTGCGTAACGCGCCGGGGTGATTTTGCCGCCTTCAAAATAGCGTTTGCTGTAGCCCACGCAGCCCATATGCAGGCTTTCGCAGACCAAGGCTTCAAAGCGCTGGCCGATGATAAATTCGCTGCTGCCGCCGCCGATGTCGACCACCAGCCGTTTGCCTTCAAAGTCCGCCAGGCTGTGCGATACGCCAAGGTGGATTAAGCGCGCCTCTTCGCGGCCAGAGATGACTTCTACCGGATGCCCCAAAATGGCTTCGGCGCGGCGGATAAAGCGCTCGCGGTTGCGTGCATCGCGCAGCGCACTGGTGCCGACCACGCGCACTGCACCGGTCGGCAGGCCGCTAAGCAGTCCGGCAAAACGGCGCAGACAGTCGAGACCTTTTTGCATACCGGCTTCGCTAAGCTCTCGGTTGTCGTCGATGGCGGCGGCGAGCTGGACTTTTTCGCCCAATTTCTCCAATACGCGCAGCTCGCCGTGCGCCGGTTTGACCAGCAGCAGATGAAAGCTGTTGGAGCCTAAATCCAAGGCGGCAACGGCGGGGAAATCTTTGCTGCGCATACCGGGCGCTCTAGTCGGCGCTGCTGGTTTCGTCGGGTTTGTCCAGCTCAAACGCCGTGTGCAGGGCGCGAACGGCCAGTTCCAGGTATTTTTCTTCGATAACCACCGAGACTTTGATTTCTGAAGTGGAAATCATCTGGATATTGATGTTTTCCCGCGCCAGTGCTTCAAACATACGGCTCGCCACCCCGGCGTGCGAGCGCATGCCGACACCGACGATGGAAACCTTGGCAATATCGGTGGTGCCGACGACTTCACGCGCGTTAAGTTCATTTGAGACTTGCTGCAAAATGCCGCGGGCGGCCTGAAAGTCGTTGCGGTGTACGGTAAAGGTAAAGTCGGTGCTGCCGTCGTGGCTGATGTTTTGCACAATCATGTCCACTTCGATATTGGCGGCGCTGACCGGCCCCAAGATGTGAAAGGCAACGCCTGGGGTATCCGGCACGCCGGATAAGGTCAATTTGGCTTCGTCACGGTTAAAGGCAATGCCGGAAATAATGGGCTGTTCCATATTGTCGTCTTCATCCAGGGTGATCAGAGTGCCGGGGCCATCGATAAAACTGTGCAGCACGCGCAGCGGCACGCGGTATTTGCCGGCGAATTCGACCGAGCGGATTTGCAGCACTTTTGAACCCTGGCTTGCCATTTCCAGCATTTCTTCAAAAGTGATGCTATCTAAACGCTGCGCTTTGGGCACCACGCGCGGGTCGGTGGTGTAAACGCCGTCCACATCGGTGTAGATCTGGCATTCGTCCGCCTTAAGTGCGGCGGCGAGGGCAACGGCGGTGGTATCCGAACCGCCACGCCCCAGGGTGGTGATCTGGCCGTCTTTATCCACGCCCTGAAATCCGGCGACTACGATGACTTTTCCCGCCGAAAGTTCAGCGCGTAGTTTGCGGTCTTCGATATGCAAAATCCGCGCTTTGCCATGGCTGCTGTCGGTGATGATGGGGACTTGGCTGCCGTTGTAGGCGACTGCCGCTACGCCACGGCGTTTAAGCGCCATAACGAGCAGGGCGATGCTGACTTGCTCGCCGGTAGCGAGCATTAAGTCCAGCTCGCGCGGGTCAGGCGGGGTGTCACCGCTGATCTCTTTGGCAAGGCCAATCAGCCGGTTGGTTTCTCCGCTCATGGCGGAAACGACCACGACCAAATCATCGCCGGATGCTTTAAAGCGGGCGATTTTGTCGGCGACCTGACCGATTCGTTCGGTGCTGCCAACGGAAGTTCCACCAAATTTCTGAACGATAAGTGCCATATTTGCGCGTCTTACTCCTGTGCTGGAAGGTTTTCGGCGGGCGAGGGCAGGGCGGTTTCTGCCGCGCCGTAATACTGCACGCCCAAGCGGATAATGTCGCGGCCTTGGGATTTGCGGTGGCGGTTGGTATCGCGCAGTGAGTAGATGCAGCCGCAGTATTCTTGCTGATAGAACTGCTCGCGCTTGCTGATTTCAATCATCCTTGCGCTGCCGCCGCCTTTGCGCCAGTTGTAGTCCCAGTAAGTAATGCCGGGATAAAGTGCGGCACTGCGTTTGCCGCAGTCGTTGATTTGCTGCATGTTTTTCCAGCGTGAAATACCCAGCGAACTGGTCATGACCGAAAAGCCATGTTCAAAGGCGTACAGCGCGGTGCGCTCAAAGCGCATATCAAAGCACATGGTGCAGCGCTCGCCGCGTTCCGGCGCCCATTCCATGCCTTTGGCGCGTGCGAACCAGTTGTCCGTGTCGTAATCGGCATCGATAAACGGGATGTTATTTTTTTCGGCAAAGCGGATGTTTTCTTCCTTGCGCAGCAGATATTCCTTTTCGGGATGAATATTCGGGTTATAGAAGAAGATGCTGTAGTCAATACCGGAAGCGCTGATGGCTTCCATCAGTTCGCCGGAACAAGGCGCACAGCAGGAATGTAGCAGCAAGCGCCCATCGTTGCCGCCGGGCAGTTCCAGCTTGGGACGGTTCATCAGAGTCTCTCTTGCACAAAGGGCGCGGCCAGCGCCAGCGCCTGATCGAGCTTGCTGACGTCGGTGCCGCCGCCTTGGGCGAGTTCTGGTCTGCCGCCACCTTTGCCGCCGATCAGCGCGGCGGCTTGTTTAAGCAGGTCGCCCGCTTTAATCCGCGTGGTTAAATCCGCAGTGACCGCGCAGACTAAAACGACTTTGCCGGACAGTTCCCCGCCCAGCAGGATCACCGCGCTGCCGAGCTTGTTTTTAAGCTGCTCGGCGAGTAGCGCCAGTGCTTTGCCATCTTGCCCGTCCACCCGTGCGGCCAAGAGCTTAATGCCGCCAATCACTTGCGCCGCCGCGGCCAGAGCGTCACCGGCATGGCTGACGAGCTGGGCGCTTAACTGCTCTTGCTGTTTTTCCAGCGCTTGCTGTTTTTCCAGCAGCGCGGTCAATTTGCCTTCAAGGCTGGCGGGATTGGTTTTTAGCTGCGCCGCCAGTTGTTTTAGCTGGTTTTGCAGACTGTCAACCCAATCCAGCGCCGCCTGTCCGGTGACCGCTTCTATCCGCCGAATACCCGCCGCAATACCGCCTTCGCTTTGGATTTTAAACAGCCCAATATCGCCGGTGCGGCTGACGTGGGTGCCGCCGCAGAGTTCTACGGAAAACTCACCCATGCTTAAAAGGCGCACCTTTTCGCCGTATTTCTCGCCAAATAACGCCTGTGCGCCGCGCTGTTTGGCGGTTTGCATATCGGTAATTTCCGTTGTTACCGCATGGTTTTGGCGGATTTGCTGGTTGACCCGCCGCTCGATTTGGGCAAGCTCGGCCTCGCTTACCGCCTCAAAGTGGCTGAAGTCAAAGCGCAGCCTATTGCTTTCCACCCGCGAGCCTTTTTGCTCGACGTGCGCACCCAGTACCTCGCGCAAGGCGGCGTGCAGCAAATGGGTGGCGGAGTGGTTCAGCGCAATGGCTTGGCGCAGGGAGCTGTCAATCTGCGCCTTAACCGTTTGACCCAAGGTAAGGCTGCCGCAAGTCAACACGCCATGATGCAGATGCGCACCGCTGGCCGATTTACTGCAATCGCGTACTTCAAAGCGCAATCCTTGCCCCGTGAGCAAACCGCAGTCGCCGACCTGCCCACCGGATTCGGCGTAAAACGGCGTTTGGCTGAGCACCACAATGGCGCTTTGTCCTTCGCTTAATTGCTCGACCGGCTGGCCTTCAACAAAGAGGCCAATCACTTGCCCGCTGGCGGCGTTTTGCTGATAACCCAAAAAATCGGTCGTGCCTTCGACCTTTAATAAGCGGGTGTAATCAACTCCGAAGCTGCTGGCGGCGCGGGCGCGTTCGCGCTGCGCGTCCATTTCCCGCTCAAAGCCGGCTTCATCCAGAGTAAGCCCTCGTTCGCGGGCAATGTCGGCGGTCAAATCGTAGGGAAAGCCGTAAGTGTCGTACAGCTTAAATACGGTTTCGCCGGGGATTTCTGTGCCTTTAAGGTCGGCCAAATCCTGTTCGAGGATTTTTAACCCCTGTTCAAGGGTTTTGCTGAACTGTTCTTCTTCTGCCTGTAATACGCGCTCGATATGGGCTTGCTGGTCGATTAGCTGCGGATAGGCCGCGCCCATTTCCTTGGCCAGCGCGAAGGCCAGTTGGTAGAAGAACGCACCGCGTGCGCCTAATTTATGGCCATGCCGACAAGCACGGCGAATAATGCGGCGCAGCACATAGCCGCGTCCTTCGTTGGACGGCAGCACGCCATCGGCAATCAAAAACGAACAAGAGCGGATATGATCCGCCACTACCTTGAGTGAAGCCTGCCCCTGCTGGGTACAACCAATGACTTTGGCGGCGGCGTTTAGCAGGCTTTGGAACAGGTCAATCTCATAGTTGGAATGCACCCGTTGCAGCACCGCGCTGATGCGCTCCAGACCCATACCGGTATCAACGGAAGGCGCGGGCAGCGGATCCATGCTGCCGTCTGCGCTGCGGTTGAACTGCATAAAGACCAGATTCCAGATTTCGATATAGCGGTCGCCGTCTTCCTCGGCTGAGCCGGGCGGGCCGCCTGCTACTTCTGCGCCGTGGTCGTAGAAAATTTCCGAACAAGGTCCGCACGGCCCGGTATCGCCCATCGTCCAAAAGTTATCTGAAGCGTAAGGCGCTCCTTTGTTATCGCCGATACGAATAATGCGCTCCTTGGGTACCCCAATCTCATCGGCCCAAATCGCATAAGCCTCATCGTCATTGGCGTAGACGGTAATCCAGAGTTTGTCTTTGGGCAGCGCCAGCCAATCGGGTGAGGTTAAAAATGTCCAGGCAAAGTGGATGGCATCGCGTTTGAAGTAGTCGCCAAAGCTGAAGTTACCGAGCATCTCAAAAAAAGTATGATGCCGCGCGGTGTAGCCTACGTTTTCCAAATCATTGTGCTTGCCACCGGCGCGCACGCATTTTTGGCTGCTGACCGCGCGTTGGTAGGCGCGTTTTTCCAAGCCCAAAAAACAGTCTTTAAACTGGTTCATGCCCGCGTTGGTAAACAAAAGTGTCGGGTCATTCGCCGGAATCAGCGAGCTGGAGGCCACTTGGGTATGCCCGTTTTGCTCAAAGAAACGGAAAAAGGCTTCGCGGATTTGGGCGCTTTTCATCAGGTTTTTCATCGGCTTTGCAAAGAATGAGCCGCCCTTTAAGGCTGGCAAAGACGGCGATTATATCGGCGCTTTAACGGGGGCAGAAGGCGCTTTTTTAAAGCCGCACCAAAAACCCGCCGGTTTGGCGGGTTTCTTCGTAGCCCTAGTGCAAGTCGCTTCGCCGACAATGCTTGCGTGCAAGGGAATGGTCTTGTTATTTTGCCGTGGCTACAATGAAGCCACGCCAAAATAGCGAGGAGAACCCCAATGACCGCCGACACTGTTGTGAGGGCACGGATTCCGAGCGACGTGAAAGAACGGGCCATTTCCACCCTCGACCGTATCGGGTTGAGCGTGTCGGACGTGATACGCCTCACCTTGATACGCGTGGCCGAGGAAGGCCGTTTGCCGTTCGACCTGGCTGTGCCGAACCGCACCACGCGCAAGGCCATGAAGGAGTTGGCCGAGGGCAAGGGCAAGAAGTTCGACAGCGCCGAAGCGTTGTTCGAGGACCTTGGAATCTGACGTGCTGACGCCGCGCCAACACGGGCAGTTCAAGCGTGACGTGCGCAAGTGCGAGAAGCGCGCAAAGGACATGCGCAAGCTGCGCACGTTGCTGGCCTTGCTGATCGAGGAAAAGCCCTTGCCGGAGGGCTACCGAGACCATCCGTTGAAGGGCTCATGGGCGGGCTTTCGGGATGCACACATCGAGCCGGACTGGCTGCTGATCTACCGGATTTCCGGTGATGAATTGCAGCTTGCTCGAACCGGCACACACGCAGACCTATTCGACGAGTAGACCCAAAGTATTTTATAAGCCAGCAATGCGCTCGCGTTGGGCGGCGAGTTGGGTTTGTGCCTGGCTTATTTCTTTAAGCTTGCTGCGTTCTTTTTCGATAACGGCGGGCGGCGCTTTAGCGGCAAACCCGGGGTTTGCCAGTTTGCTGGCAAGTCGTGCGCGTTCGCCGTCCAGTTTGCCCAGTTCCTTGTCCAACCTTGCCAGTTCAGCGGTTTTGTCGATAAGGCCTGCCATGGGTACCAGTACGCGCAGATTGCCGACTAAGGCGGTAGCCGAAGGCGGCTCAGCTTCTGCGTCCGCCAAGACACGCACGTTATCGAGCTTGCCGAGCTTGAGCAGTAATGGCTCAAAGCCTTGCAAACGGCGCAAGTCTTCGGCGGATGCTTGGGCTAATAACAGGGGCAAGGGTTTGCCTGGCGAGAGGCTCATCTCTGCGCGAATTTGCCTGATGCCCAGCAGCAAGCTTTGCAGCCACTGCATATCGGCTTCGGCGGCTTGGTCGATTTTGTCGGCTTCAGCTCGCGGCCAAGGTGCGAGCATCAGGGTTTGTCCGTCTTTTCCGGCGAGCGGTTTAATGCGCTGCCAGATTTCCTCGCTGATAAAGGGCATAAACGGGTGCGCCAGACGCAGCGCTGTTTCTAAGACTTGCACCAAGGTGCGCCTGGTGCCGCGCAGTCGCTTAAGGCTCGCTTGTTTGTCCCAGAGCAGGGGTTTGGCGAGTTCCAGATACCAAGCGCAGTATTCGTCCCAGATAAATTCGTACAGCGCCTGTGCGGCAAGGTCAAAGCGAAAGGCATCCAGATGGGCGGTGACGCTTTGTTCACAGCGTTGCAGGCACGAGATAATCCAGCGCTCGGCAGTAGAAAGCTGTATGTCACCATCCAGTCCACAGTCCAGCCCTTCGCAGTTGGCCGCGACAAACTGTGCGGCGTTCCACAGTTTGTTGCAAAAATTGCGGTAGCCTTCCACGCGCCCCATATCGAACTTGATGTCACGTCCGGTTGTTGCCAGTGAGCAAAAAGTAAAGCGCAGTGCATCGGTGCCGTAGCGGGCGATACCTTCAGGGAATTCCTCGCGCGTTTGTTTTTCGATGGCTTTGGCTTGCTTGGGCTGCATCAGCGTGCTGGTGCGTTTTTCTAGCAGGGCGGGCAGTTCAATGCCGTCGATAATATCCAGCGGGTCAAGCACGTTGCCCTTGGATTTGGACATTTTTTGTCCATTGGCATCACGCACCAGTCCGTGTACGTAGACGGTCTTGAACGGAATTTGGCCGGTCAAGTGCAAGGACAGCATCTGCATCCGCGCGACCCAGAAGAAGATAATGTCAAAACCGGTCACGAGCACGCTGGTCGGGTGAAAAGTGGCGAGGCGCGCAGTTGGCTCGGGCCAGCCCAGTGTAGAAAATGTCCAAAGGGCAGAGCTGAACCAGGTATCCAGTACGTCCTCATCCTGCAAAAGCTGCGTATCGCCAAGGGCGTATTTTTCGCGGACTTCTTCCTCGCTGCGGCCGACATAGGCCGCGCCGCTTGGGTCATACCAAGCCGGAATACGATGCCCCCACCAAAGCTGGCGGCTGATGCACCAGTCTTGAATATCACGCATCCAGGCAAAGTACATGTTCTCGTAGGATTTGGGCACAAAATCAATGCGCCCGTCTTGCACCGCCGCAACGGCTTTTTCGGCCAGGGACTTTGTGGAAACGTACCATTGGTCGGTTAACCAAGGCTCGATAATGCTGCCGGAGCGGTCGCCTTTGGGGACTTTAAGGTGGTGCGGCTCGACTTTTTCGAGCAGACCTGCGGTTTCTAAATCTTCGAGGATTTTTTCCCGAGCGGCAAAGCGTTCCAGCCCTGCATAACGGGCGGGCAAATCAGGGCTGACGGCGAGCGACGGCTGGCCTTGGTAATCCCAAACTTCGGCCTCACTAAGCAGTACGGCGTTTTTGTCGAAGATATTGATCAGCGGCAGATTGTGCCGCTTGCCGACTTCGTAATCGTTAAAGTCATGTGCGCTGGTGATTTTGACGCAACCGCTACCAAAAGCCGGGTCGCAATAGTTATCCGCAATAATGGGAATACGTCTGCCGCTTAATGGCAGTTCCACAAACTGACCGATCAGCGCTTGGTAGCGTTCGTCGGACGGATGCACGGCTACCGCAGCATCGCCCAGCAGGGTTTCCGGCCGGGTGGTAGCGACCACCAGATGGCTGCAACCGTCCGCCGTTTTCTGCCCATCGGCTAGCGGGTAGCGCAGATACCACAGGCTGCCTTCGGTCTCGTGGTTTTCCACTTCCAGATCGGAAATCGCCGTGTGCAGCACCGTATCCCAATTGACCAGCCGCTTGCCGCGATAAATCAGGCCGTCTTGATGCAGGCGAACAAACGCCTCGCGTACCGCTGTCGATAAGCCTTCATCCAGAGTAAAACGCTCGCTCGCCCAGTCCACCGAACTGCCAAGACGGCGAATTTGCCTGGTGATATTGCCACCGGACTCGGCTTTCCACGCCCAGATTTTTTCCAAGAATTTTTCCCGCCCCAAATCGCGGCGCTTAATGCCTTGCGCGGCCAGTTGGTTTTCCACCAGCATTTGCGTGGCGATACCGGCGTGGTCAGTGCCCGGCTGCCACAGCGTGTTGCAGCCCTGCATGCGACGAAAGCGAATCAGTACATCAATAATGGTGTTGTTAAAGCCGTGCCCCATATGCAGGCTGCCGGTCACATTTGGCGGCGGAATCATAATGCAGTAAGGCGTGCCGCTACCTTGTGGGGCGAAATACTGGTTTTGTTCCCAAAAGGTATACCAGCGGGTTTCAATAGCGTGCGGTTGGTAGGTTTTATCCATAGCGGATGGGCTTTATGCAATGCTTGGCGGAAAACGCACGAGTATAGCAAAGGCCGCTATTTTAAGTGGCTTTAGGCGAGGCCTCGGCTTAATACCAAGAGGGCGATGTCGTCTTTCATGTCGGCGAGGTCATCCAATCCCAAGCGCTTGCGCAAACCTTCAAGGCTGCCGCCCGCCTCGCGCACCACTTCAGGCAGCGCGGCTTCTTTATCCTGTAGGGACGCACCGGGCAGCAGGTCAAAAATACCGTCTGAATACAGGCTCAAGCTAAAGGCTTGCGGTAAATCCATGCTTTGGTCGGAATATTGGGCTTCTGCGAACAATCCCAGCGGCTGGCCTTTACCCTGCAAATAGTGCGCTTTGTCTTCGCTAAACAGCACCGGCAGCGGCAGATGACCGCCGATGCTGTAGGTTAAGCGGTTCTGCCGGTGATCAATCACGCCGCCGAGCATGGTCAAATGCTTGCCCAAGTTGCAATTAAGCAGGCCGCGATTGATATGCGCGAGAATGTCGGACGGGCGAAACTCAGGTAGCTTGCCACTACGCCTGGACTCGTAGAGCAGGCGGATGGTCATAAACTTAAGCAGCACGGTGACAAAGGCCGAAGACGCGCCGTGGCCGGACACATCGGCCAAATAGAACGCCATGCGGTGCTCATCCACGCGAAAATAATCCACAAAATCGCCGGACAAGTAGAGCGACGGGATGATTTTGTAAGCAAGATGCAGATCGTCAATCTGTAGGGGCGATTCGGGCAGGATATTAAGCTGTACCTGCCGCCCGGCGATTTGGTCTTCTTCCAATAAGCACAGACTGCCTGCGAGCTCGTGGTTGGCTGCTTCCAGTTTTTCACGGTAACGGCGGTTTTCCTGGCGAAGGCGCACCCTATCCAAAGCGCGGCGCAGCGAATGGTCGAGCGCGGAAAGTTCGGCCACCGGCTTGATTAAATAATCCGCTGCGCCCAAGCGCAGTGCCTCCACCACATCACTGGCCGCTTGCGCCGCTGATACCACAATAACCGGCACACGGGTTTCCCGGTTATTGGCGAGGTCAAACAGTGCCAAGGCATTAAGTCCCGGCATACACAAATCGCAAATCAGCAGACTGGGGCTTTCCCGCTCAAGCAGCGCCAAACCCTGTGCGGCATTGTCTGCCTGCAATACTGCGTAACCTTGGTCTTGCAGGTGCGTGGCGAGGTGCAGGCGAGAGGCTTGGTCGTTATCAATAATCAGCAATCTGCCAAGACAGGCCATGAGATACCCAATAAAAAAGCCCACGCTAAGAGCGCAGGGCAGGTGGAATAGGTCAACGGTAGCGTCAACTTAAAGCAGGTTCAAGCGGCGAGGGTATGTTAAGCCTAATCACCCAAACTTTTTTCCAAGAACCGCTTGACAGTGGTTTTGGTATCTGTAGAATGCGCACCTCGCTTGAGGCGGCGCCGGAAACGGGCGGTCTGGAAGGGTTTTTAAAGCCTCTTTCTTTGCCTTG
>NZ_LSZO01000069.1 GCF_001580025.1 Ventosimonas gracilis
GGCGCGTGCCAGCTCGATGCGGAGGGTGTTAACGTCGTCGCGGTATTCGTGCCGATGATGATTAAGCGGCGCGGTCAGCTCGCCAAAGGTCGCGTAAGCGGTGGCGTCGTCACCATCAATAAAGGTCTGGCCGTCGCGCGATAAATCGACCTGTGCGCCTTGCCAATTGAGTGCGCTTGGGGTAACGGCCAGATAAAAGCCCAAGGTGTCATGGGCGTCTTCTAAGGGCGGCGCTTCAAAGACGTGCAATAAGGTACGGCTAAGCACTAAATCGGGCGGGGTGCTGGTCTCGCTGCGCGGGATGCCTTTGATGGTCGAGTAGTAAGCGCTTTGCCGGTCGTAGACGGCGCGAATGCTTTGTTGCCCCGCTTCCAGCTCTACGGCAAGCACGCGCAGTCTTGCGCCGTCCAGCGTGATCACGTCCGCCGGTGCGAGCGCAATAAAA
>NZ_LSZO01000070.1 GCF_001580025.1 Ventosimonas gracilis
CAATCATCGACATGAAAACATCTATCTGGCCTTGCTAAAATTACTGCGTGAACAGCCGCTTTGATCGCGTTTGCTTCCTAAGACCCTTACTTATTGTTTATCGTTGCCTGAAGGCTCGTTAGATCCCATCTAGGCAAGCTAACCCTGTGCTTTTTTCCAGATTCTTTACCCATTTTTTCGACCACCTTGCCGCCACAAGCCCCAGCTCAAAAGCCTGATTTTTTAGACTGTTTACAATCCAGGAAGCATTTTTTTTAGGCGGGGCGAAATACCATTGCGCCCCGCACTATTGCCATCTTGTGTTTAGAAACTGTATTTGACATTGAAGCTGGCGTTGTCACGGTCGCGCATCATGTTGTTCATGCCGCCGCCCCAGAACTCGGTGTACTGCACCTCGGCTTCGAGATTATCCATCTCGGCGCGCATGCCAATTGAGTAGGCTTTGGCACCTTCGATAAAGTTGCCGGTCATGTGCGAGTTACCCTTGAAGGCATCCTGATAGACAATAAAAGGCTTTAAGGTCAACCCAAAGACATTGTTCCAGGTGCCTTCAAAGGACAGCGTAAAGCCGTAGGCATTGCGGCTGATTTGGTCTTTATCCGTGCCGCCTTCAAAGTAGGAACGATTGCCACGCCCAGCGATGCGCCGCGTGACCAAGCCCGCTTTTTGCAGGGAAACCGGCGCACTGGTGTCATAGCCCGTGTATTTGAGACTACTGCCGCGGTAATGCTCGGAGGCGATGTTAAACAACAGCAGTGATGAGTCAAAGCTAAGCCCTGCACCGAAGAATTTGATGGCACTTAAGCTGCTATTGAACATCTCCACGCGCTCGTAGTTGTACAGCGTATCCTCAAGCGTCATGGGTTGCCCCATCACCATCGCCGTGCCGTCACCACCATGTATCAAGCGGGTAATCGGGTTGGTATCAATGGCAAAGGGCGCTTGATACAAAAGGTCTGCCACCAAATCATTGGTGGTCATGATGCCAATGGGTACATTGGGTCTATAGGTAATCTCCCCCGCCCAAGAAATGCCTGCCCATTCGGTGGCGAAACTGAAGCCGTACATACGAATATCCTCAGGATATTCGCGCCAGCCGCGCACACTGCCTCCCGCATCAATGGCCATTAGCAGCCCACCGTTGATACCCCAGGTCTCTATGGCGGCAAGAGGATTGCGGATAAAATCAAGAATGTTGCCAAGACCCTGACCATTCCAGAACGGCTGTCCCAGCACCAAAGGCAGCATGCTGTAGCCTTGATAACCGCCCATATCGCCCACCAATATGGGCTCTTTGCTGTGATAGTTGACAAAGTACAGACCAAATTCCGTGTTGTTCAGAGCCTGCGCTGTGTATTTAAAGCTTAAGCCGAACTGGCCGTCATCGCGTGCTTTTTTCTTGGGGTTAATGCCCGCTACGCGGACAATGCCCGTCGGGTCAACACCAGGGGCAAGGCCGGTCAAGCCATTGTTGCACGGATCAAACAATCCCAAGATGACACTGCAACTGCCTTGGATGGCTTGTGGGTAGATGTCGCGCACCGGCAAAAACAACTCAGGGGCTTGGTCCGCCCAAGCGGTATTGGCTCCATCGGCGAGCAGATCGGTTTCCGAGAAGAAGGTGCCGACCGGCGGCAATACGGTTTCCTTCCATTTCCATTGGTAGAAGGCTTCCATCGACAGGTTTTCAGTCAACCCCAGGTTGAAGCTGACCGCTTCCATCGGGATATACAGCTCCTTCAGGTCGCTTAGGTTGTAGTTCATCATGCGGTAGGTCGTTAAATCCAGCGGGTTGATGGCGCTGTTGACCCCACCGCGATAGAACATGCTCTCGCCCCAGTTGAGCACGTGCCTGCCCACTGTTAGTTGAAAGGGCAGGCTGAAGACGTCCCAGTTTGCGTTGACATAAGCATCCAGCAATTCGACCTTGCGACCGGCCTGTTCGCGGGTTTTCTTGGGGAAGCTGTTGTATGGGTCAGCCTGAGCCGGCTCAGGCGTCATGCTGTTTTTAAAGTAGTCGTTGCGGTTCTTGGCAATCTGATGGTCGTAGTAGCCACGACCTTTCAAGGTTAGGCCATAGTCACCGTAGCGCAGCTTAAAGATGGAAGTGATGCTGCCCGCATTGGTGACCATCTTGCCCTTGCTGAAATTGCGGTTGCCGTCATTGGTATTGATGTCATCGTTGTTTTTATCCTGACTTTCCATACGGTACATCTGCCCGTAGGACAGGGTTGTATCGAGTGAACCGGTCAGTTCGCCGCTATCCGTACCAAAACTAAAGGCCAAAGCATCTGCACAGAACAATAGTGACAGCAGACTGGTGAATGATAAGCAGGCATTGGCGGGATAAACACTCAGAGGAATAGTAAATAGTTTAAACAGTTTAAATAGCTTCACAGAAAGCCCCCAGTAACATTGTTGTTGTGAACTCATACCGATTGAAATAGCACACTCAACCGCTTGCATTGCCCTTCCAGAAGCGTCAGTCAATTTCGTACTGCCGTACTGCAAGACAATGGGTGTCCACACAACCTGCTGGGGTACCCTACCGCTGCCCTATCCTCTTTATCGTTATTGCTGTCGTTACTCGTTAAGGCACAGCCTTATAGATAAGCCTAACTTTGCCATTTTTGCCAGACTTTTTAACAATTTTTTTCTTGGCCATTTCGATGCCCTCCCTGTCACTGCGGCACTGCACTTAGGACACAAGACCCAAAAAGCGGCTTTGTCCCAAGCGAGCGCTATTAGAACGAGTATTTGATATTGATGCCGATATTGTCGCGGTCGCGCATTTTGTTGTTTTGCCCGCCGCCCCAAAACTCGGTGTATTGCAACTCCGCTTCCAGCCGCTGGCTGTAATTGCCACGAAGACCTAAGGTATAGGCTTTGCGGCCTTCGACAAAGTTGCCAGTCATGTGTGAGTTGCCCTCAAAATCGTCCTTGTAGACCAGATAAGGCGAGACATTGACCCCGGCGAATGCATCGTTCCAAGTACCGGAAAGCACCAGTGTGTAGCCGTAGGCATTGCGATTGACCTGGTCATCACGCCGCCCATCATCGACATAGGCCGTATTACCACGCCCAGAGTAGTAACGAGTGTCATTGAAAGGGGTGCCATTGAAAGCCTGATATTTAAGGCTGCTGCCGCGAATATGCTCAGAGGCCAGTTCAGCCACGCCGGTCACTGCGTTAAAGCCCAGCATCGGCCCGAAGTTATAGATGCTGCCGAGCGAACTGTTATACATCTCTACCCGTTCGTAGTTGTGCACGCTGCCGCTGCGCGTGACCCGCTTTCCGGCCATCAGCGCCGTGCCGCTGCCCGGAAATGAACCGTTGTTATCAGCCATCTGCGCACCTTGTAAAGCCATGTCGTAGACCAAATCGTTGGTGGCAGAAACGCCGATTGGCATATTCGGGCGATAGCTTAATTCACCAAACACCGAGGCATTGCCTACTGCCGTATTAAAGCTCAACCCCAGCATGCGGATATTTTCGACGTATTCACGTTTGGCGCGAACGTTGCCGAGCAGGTCTATCGTGGCAAGACCTCCGGCAAGGACGCCATTACCGAGCGCTGCAGTCAATGCGGCTAAATCAACACCCGCATAGCCATTCAAGTCCGCATAAATCACCGGCTCCTTACCGTGATAGTTGACAAAGTACAGGCCAAATTCGGTGGAATTAAGCGATTCGGCGAGGTATTTAAGATTGACCCCAAACTGTCCATCGTTTTTAGCGTTTAAGTCCGTATCAATACGGGCAATGCGGCCATACAACCCGTTGCTATCGATAAAGTTCTGCCCGCCCCGCCCTTCGCACAATCCTCCTGTGCCACAAAAATTACCGCCCGCATAGAACGGCAATGCGAGCGCCAATGGCGAAGTACCCAAACTGCTGTAGCCGGTATTGCCTCCATCGGCAAACAGGTCGGTTTCGGAGAAAAACGTGCCGACCGGATCCATCGCACTTTCTTTCCAATTCCACTGGTAAAACGCTTCCATCGACAGATTATCGGTAAGGCTTAAGCTGATATTGAAGGACTCCACCGGCACCAGTACTTCTTTTATCTCAGCACCCGGCAGGCGGAATTTGGCCGCATCAATGGGATTGGTGGTATTGATGCCGCCTCGATAAAACAGCCCTTCACCCCAGTTAAACACTTGCCGTCCGACACTGGCACGCAGCGAATGTCCAGCAATGTCCCAATTGCCGAAGAGATAGGCATCCAAAAGCTGCGCATCACGTCCGGCCTTGTGCCGAGTCTCGCGGGTAAAGCGGTTATCCTGCGGAAAACTTTGGGCCGGTTGCTGCGGATTGTTCTGTTTATAAAAATCGTTGCGCCGGTCCATGATTTGGCTGTCATAAAACGCCGTACCGCGCATAAACAAGCCGTAGTTGCGCCAATTAAGACCCAAGTCTGAGGTGATTTTATACACCTCGGAAACCCGTCCAGTCTCGAAATTGCGATTGCCATCGTTACCGTTGACATCGTCGTTGGTCTTGTCCATTCCCTGCACACGGTACAACTGCCCGTAGGATAAGGTGGTATCGAATGAACCTTCCACCTCGCCTTCTGCCAAGCGGATTTGCAGCGCAGCGGCCGGTGCAGCAAACAATAACGGCAGTAGCGAAAACGCAAAAGCAACGCGCCCGTAAACGGGATACAGCTTATCGTGGCGTTTTGACTTCATCACAGAGAACTCCTTGGAAGGGTTGTTTTTCTTCTTGCGGGGTACACAGAATGAAAGTGACGCTATTTGTTACTTATTGATAGCTCAGCAGCAATATTTTTGCCAGCTTTAATTTAAGCCGTGATAACGCTCTTTTACACAAAGAACAAGCCGTCCGTAACCCTGACACCGGCCACCTATACAGCACGCGGCAAGAGCGCCGCTAAGGACTGATATAAAGCCAAACCGCTTGCGAAGCTTGACCTCATGATAGAAGCCGCGCCGCATTCCCCTGTTTCGTGAGAAGCGAAACGGCCTTTTTATCGAACGAAACGAAGGTTTCCCCGCCAAGCC
>NZ_LSZO01000071.1 GCF_001580025.1 Ventosimonas gracilis
GGATTAAAAAACCCAGCGCCTTACTAAGCTGCTGCGCGCCTTGCTGATTGCGCACAATGGTGAGCCAGGGACTGCCGTCTTTGGGATTAAACAGCACACAGCTTTGGCTGGCTCCGGTTTGGCATTCATAACGCACAAACGGCTCAATGCCGAACAATTCCACACTCTGGTGACGTACCGCCAGCGCACCATCGGCGGAGCGCCGCTCTTCGCGTACCACCAGTTCGCCCGCGCCCCCCAAGCTCAGCTGATAATTCAAGTCCTCACGCTTATTCTGCGCCTGCCCCACTTGATAGCCCACCGTTAAGGCGTTGTCGTTAAGCAACTGATTGCTCTCAGCGAGCAAAGCCGCGCGTTCATCTTGCGTGTGGTGACGAGTCTTAAGCCCATTTAAATAACTGTCGCGCTCGGGCGCTTCGATTTGCGCTGCTTGCTCTTGCGCGAAGGTTATTGGATTAAAAACCAGCAGCAATCCTGCGGATAACCCTACTAAAACAGCAGCCTTGCCAATCCTTGCCATGTTATTTCCCCCTATCGTCCAAAGCAGGTTATTAAGTAGCCTTAAGCACAGTGGTGAAGCAGTGGTGAATAGTGGCGCAATTTTACTCATTACTCCAGAGGTTAAGTCGTTATGTGTTTAATGCAACATGCCGTCAATGGCCGCTCGCTCGCCGGACCCTTTCCCGCTAAATTGCAACAGGCGGTGTTTGGCATGGGCTGTTTTTGGGGCGCTGAGCGATTGTTTTGGCAGCAAAACGGTGTTTGGATAACCGCCGCCGGTTACGCCGGTGGGCAGTCACACGACCCGACCCAAGGGTGTGGTCGAGGCTCATGATAGAAGCCGCGCCGCATTCCCCTGTTTCGTGAGAAGCGAAACGGCCTTTTTATCGAACGAAACGAAGGTTTCCCCGCCAAGCCATTTGCCTTCATGGGCCATGATGCCATCGGCAAAATCCCCGCCCGCATCGAGCACGGCCAATCCAGCTTCCACAGCAAGGCGGTTCATGACGACATTTTTAGTGTCCAGAAGCGCCCTGATTGCACCGGAAACATCCTCTTTCGGCAGTTTGGCACCCTGCCTAAGAATCCACACCAGCTCACAGAGCGAAGGCAAGGAAACGGCGATCAGGGTTGCATCCGCAAGCAGCTTGCGAGCCGTTCGGCATTGCCCTGCATCGTCTTGCAAAATGGCGCGAGCCAGCACGTTTGTATCGGCAGTGATCTTCATTCTTTGCCCAATTCCCCGGCCCATCCTGCGGCTGCTATGTCGTTCATTTCTTCGATGGACAGGGGCTTTTTCAGCTTCACCTTGCCATCAAGCGCATGGAAGAAATTTTCAATGGTTCCGGCAGGACGTGCCGCCCGCACCCGAATTTCACCGTCTGGCAGCTTTTCAAACTCGACGCGTTCGCCGGGCTTGATACCGAGGTGATGCAGCAAGTCCCGCTTTAGCGTGACTTGCCCTTTCGTCGTCACTGCTAGTGAAGTCATGGGAAACCCCTTTGTTGAATATACCTGCACAGTAATTGAAATTTGCCTTACCGACAAGGCAGTGAAAACGAACAGTAAGCAGGATGCGCCAAGGAGGCGATATCGGCAGCCAGTACCGCTCCGTTATCTACTGCTTTGATGATGAACAACTCATGGCCGCTCGCGCCAGTCGAGCCGATTTTGCAGAGCGCTTGCAAGACCGTGGATACAACGCAGCCATCACCACTGAAATCCTCCCGTTAGCGGCCTTTTACTATGCCGAAGCTAAGCACCAGCAATATCTGGCGAAAAATCCAGACGGCTACTGCGCTCTTAAGGGACTTGCGCTTATGTGGTAAAGCAAACATAAACTCACCTATTGCTTTTTTCTGAAAGTTTTACTATACAGTGCGGCAGGAGGCCGCATGCCACAACTCAAACAACGCCTGACCCTGCCTGAACTTGTGCTGACCAAAGCCGAGCACAAAGTCGTGCGTGCACTGTTGGACGACTGGCCGCTGCTAGGCTTAAGTGCCTTGGCCAAGCTCGCCGAACGCGCAGGGGTCAGCGACCCGACTATTTTGCGGTTGATAAAAAAGCTGGGGTTTGCCGGTTACGGCGAGTTTCAACAGGCCTTGCTGGCCGATATTGACGAGCGGCTGCGCTCGCCGAGCACCTTGCTGGTGCAGCGGCGTAGTCAATTTGAGCAAGGCAACCTGTGGCAGGGCTATCTTGAGAACTGCATCCAAAATCTGCGGCAGACCCAAGAGCTCAGTCAAAGCGGCGCGACCGAAAAACTCTGCACTTGGCTTGCCGACGAACGCGTCCGCCTGTTTTGCTTTGGTGGACGCTTTAGCCGTTTTCTGGCGGCTTACCTGTGCCTGCACCTGTGTCATTTACGGGCGCACTGCCAACTTTTGGACGATAGCCAGCAACTGCCCGAACAGATGGTCGATATCAGCGCCAAGGATGTACTGCTGCTGTTTGACTATCGCCGCTACCAGCGCGAGGCGCAATCGGTAGCCGAACAGGCCAAGGCACGCGGCGCTCGGCTGGTGCTGTTGACCGATATTTACCGCTCGCCGCTGCGCGATTTGGCGGACTTGATTATCAGTGCGCCGGTCGAATCGGTATCCCCGTTTGACAGTCTGGTACCGGCGCTGGCGCAGATTGAAGCGCTGATTTATCAACTGAGCAGCCGCATGGAAAAAAACCTGCAGCAGCGCCTTGCTGCCATTGACCAGTTGCGCAGCGTCTTTACCCAACCGCTTTTAAAGGAGCATCCCGATGCACTTATCCCCGCGTGATTTGCCCTTTAGTCTTGGGCAGACGGCCATCTTATTTGTCGATATGCAGCGCATCTGGTGCGAGCCGGGGCTTGATGCCCATTTATCCGCAGAAGACGGCCGCTACTACTACCAGCGTCTTGCCGAACAGGTTATCCCCAACCAACAACGCCTGCTCGCTGCGGTGCGCTCGCAGGGGGAAAACGTGCTGCATACCATTATCGAGAGCCTGACCGCTGACGGGCGCGACCGCTCGCTCGACCATAAGCTGTCCGACATGCACCTGCCCAAGGGCAGCCCAAAGGCTCAGGTTATCGCCGAACTTGCGCCGCTTGAAAATGAAATCGTCCTGCCGAAGACCTCATCCGGCGTGTTTAACTCCACCGCCATCGACTACGTTTTGCGCAACCTAAATACCCGTCACTTGATTGTCTGTGGCGTGCTGACTGACCAATGCGTCGATATGGCAGTACGCGATGCCGCCGACCGCGGCTATCTGGTCACACTGGTAGAAGACGCTTGCGCCACCATCACGCCAGAGCGCCATCAAGCTTGCCTGAATGCCATTGGGGGCTACTGCTGGATGACCGATACGCCAACCGTTATTGAGAGACTGCACCATCTACAAGGGAGCCTGGCATGAATCCCAAACAACCACTGGAGCTTATCAGTCTGGTCACTACCGATTTGGTCGCCGTCACCCGTGGTCGCGCGATACCACAGGCGGCGCTCGAAATTGCCGCAAAACGCGGCTGCGGCTGGGTTCCAGCCAACAGCGCACTGCATCCACTTAATGCCATTGCGGCGGATAACCCTTGGGGCAGCCACGGCGATTTGCGCCTGCTGCCGGATTTGCAAAGCCGCGTCCGCGTTGAAATTTGCGCCGATGGCATAAGCCCGCCGCTCGATTTTATTCAAGGCAACCTGGTTGAAACCAACGGCAACCCTTGGCCGGTCTGCCCGCGCACCCTGCTGCAAAACGAACTTAAACGCTATCAAGACGAACTGGGGCTTAGCGTTACCGCCGCTTTTGAACACGAATTTACCCTGCTTGGCTTAAGCCGCGAAACCCAGGCATTCTCCCTGGAGGCGCAGCGCCAAGCCGCGGTTTTTGCTGGATACCTGATGGCCGCACTGGATGAGGCTGGGGCTGAACCGGAAATGTTTTTGCCCGAATACGGCGAGCACCAGTACGAAGTCACCTGCCGTCCCACCGCGGGCGTAAAAGCGGCTGACCGCGCCGTTATCGTGCGCGAAGTCACCCGCGAGATGGCGCGTCAGTGCGGATTACGCAGCTCATTTTCCCCGCTGCTTAAAACCGACGGCACCAGCAACGGCGTGCACCTGCATATCAGCTTATATGACGAACAGGGTAGGTCCGTTTTGTACCAGCCGGATGCAGACAACAACCTGGCCAAGCTGGGTGCGCATTGGGCGGCGGGCGTACTGCATCATCTGCCGGCACTCTGCGCTTTGACCGCGCCTTCGGTGATTTCTTGGCTTCGCTTAAAACCGCACCGCTGGAGCACCGCCTACGGCTGCCTTGGCAATCGCAACCGCGAGGCGGCGTTACGCATCTGCCCCACCACCACGCTAGGCGAAGCAGATCCGGCGGCGCAATTTAATCTCGAATACCGCCCGATGGATGCCACCGCCTGCCCGCATCTGGCGATGGCCGCCGTGCTCATGGCGGGACGATCAGGCATTGCCGAACAACGGCCGCTAAGCGCCTTGTCCGACCAGGATCCGGCCAATTTGAGCGACACCGAGCGCAAGCAACGGGGTATCCGCGCCCTGCCGCGCGATTTGGCGGATGCGCTGGCCAACTTGCAGATGGACAGCGCACTGTGCACCGAACTGCCGCGCCCGCTGCTCGATACCTTATTTGCGCTGCGCAGCGAAGAACTGCGCCTAACCCAAGGCTTATCCGACCGCGAACTGTGCGAACGCTATGCCAAGCTCTACTGAAAACACAGAACTCGGCCTGTACACAAGGGCACCTTTTACCCTGCACCTTGAACAAGGCCGCTCGCCCGTCGTTTTGGTCTGCGAACATGCAAGCGCTTTTATCCCGCCCGAATTAAACCGCTTGGGGCTTAGCGAAGCGGCGGCCAAAGAGCATATCGCCTGGGATATTGGCGCATTAAAACTGGCCTTGGCGCTTTCTGAGCAATTGGATGCACCGCTGCTTGCAGCCGAATATTCACGCCTTTTGATTGATTTAAACCGCCCACTTAACGCACCCGACAGCATCCCCGAACAGAGCGAAATTTATTCAATTGCCGGCAATCAAAAACTATCCGAACAAACCCGCCGCTACCGCGAAGATTGCCTGTATCGCCCCTTTCAGCAACAACTTGCCAGACTGATCGAACAACGCCTTACGAGCGGGCATCCAGTGCGTTTGGTGGCGGTACACAGCTTTACCCCCGTTTACCGGGGCAATGCCCGACCCTGGCCGATTGGCATACTCTTTGGGCATGCGCAAACTTACGCGCAGCGACTGATTAACGGGCTGCGTCAATACCCGATTAATATCGGCATTAACCAGCCCTATCAAATTACCGATGACGGCGATATGACCATCCCGGTTCACGGTGATGCACAACATATCGACGCCGTATTATTGGAACTGCGCAACGATGGACTGCGCAGCGAGCAGGATATAAAAACTTGGGCAAAGCGCTTGGCGCCTTTGCTTTAATAACCGGAGAGCAACAATGACAATAACCAACCCATTGATAAAAGCAAGCATCATTGCCAGTCTATTATTGACTTCCTCGCCAGGCGTTGCCGCCGATAAAATCATTATCGGTGGTGCCTTATCGATGACCGGCGAGCAGGCGGCTTTTGATATTCCAGGCTTTAAAGGTGCACAGGTTGCGGTTAAATATCTAAACGATAATGGCGGCCTATTGGGCAAAACGGTTGAATTTATCAATATCGACGGAAAATCCGATGCCGTTACCGTCGGCAACGTCGCGGTCGAGTTAATCGATAAGGGCGCGCAAATTATTATCGCGCCTTGCGATTTTGACTTTGGTTCACCCGCCAGTCGCGAAGCACAGGCGGCGGGTTTGGTCGGTATTTCCACCTGCGCTTCTGACCCTTTGTATTCCTCTTGGACACTGGGCGATAAACAGTTTACCCAAGTGATGTGGAATACCACCATTGGTGCGGCAGCCGCCGATTTTGCCGCCAAAGAAAAAGGCTGGAAAAACGCCTATGTAGTCACCGACCAATTTATTGCCTATACCAAGTCACTGTCCAAATACTTTATTGAACAGTTTAAAACCAACGGCGGCAAAATCCTGCTTGAAGATACTTATACCAATGGCGATAATAATTTCTCTGCACAACTGGCGCGTTTACGCGCACTAAAAGAAAAACCGGACGTGATTTTTATTTCATCTTACGGAACGGATAACGCCATGATTATCCGCGCCCTGCGTGAAGTCGGTTTTGATATGCCGATTTTAGGCGGTGATGTATTTGACGACCCGGCCATTCATGAAGCCTTGGGCGAGCGCTTTGGCAATACTATTTATTTTGTTGCCCATACCTGGATGGGGCCAGAAGCGCATCCCGACATGATGAAGTTTATTGGCCTGTACCAACAAATGTTTGGCGAAGCACCGGATACTTCCTATGTTTCTACCGGTTGGGATACGGTGATGTTGCTGGCTGAAGGCATTAAAGCCGCTGGCACCACCGAAGGCGATGCATTAGCACGAGCCTTGGAACAAGGGCAATTTAGTTTGCTTTCTGGCGAATTAAATTACACTTCGGCAGCCGAAGGCCATGTGCCGAATAAATCCGCCGCAATCATTGAATTTAACGGCGGCAAACTTAAATTTATCGGCTGGCGCAAACCACAGACCTTGCCCAATCCTTAAAAACGCTCCCTCTCCCATCAATGAGCGAAGGGAGAGGGCGTTCAATGAGAGCCACAAGAAAATGCCCCTTTTGGTAGAAGCCGTATCGGTCGAGTTTTCCGGCTTAAAAGCGCTCGATACGGTCTCGCTTGCCCTGCACAGCGGCGAGATTGTCGGGCTGATCGGCCCTAACGGTTCGGGTAAAAGTACGCTGGTTAATGCCATTACCGGCCAGGTGCGTTTGGCGGGCGGGCATATCCGCTTAGGCGATAAGCACCTTTCCGGGCTATCACCCAGGCAAATCGCGTTGGCCGGTATTAGCCGCACCTTTCAAACGGTGCGCCTGTTTGCGCAAATGACCGTGCTGGAAAATATCGAAACGGCCGCGTTAGCTCAAGGCGCGGGGCTTGCCGAAGCGCGAAGCCTGGCGCACAGCCTGTTGGCCGATTTTGCGCTGGCGGATAAAGCAGAAGAACTTGCCAATACCCTTAACTACGGCGACCAGCGGCGGGTGGAAATCGCCCGCGCACTGGCCGCTCGCCCCAAGTTTTTGCTGCTCGATGAACCCGCCGCCGGCATGAATGATGCCGAAAGCGAAACACTGCGCCAGTTACTCGCCGAATTGCCCGCACAGTATCAGTTGGGGCTTTTGATTATCGACCACGATATGGGATTGATGATGCGCCTGTGCCCACGCCTGCACGTGTTGGCTTTTGGCCGTACCTTGACCGAAGGCAATGCCGAACAGGTACGCCATCATCCGGCGGTTATCGAAGCCTATTTGGGACAAGACCATGCTTGAAGTGCAGGGATTACAAGTAAGTTACGGCGCGGTCAAAGCCGTACGCGGCATCCATTTCCATCTCAAGGCAGGCGAGCTGCTCTGTCTGCTCGGTGCCAACGGCGCGGGCAAATCCTCCACCCTTAAAGCCATTGCTGGCGTACAAAAAGCCAGCAATGGTTCGCTATGGCTGGATGGACAAGACTTAAGCGGCGCTCGCCCGGAACAAATCGCCCGTGCCGGTATTGCCGTAGTGCCGGAAACCCGCGACGTATTTCCTGATATGAGCGTGCTGGAAAATTTACAGCTAGGCGCTTGGCTGCACCGCCGTGATACGGCGGGCAATAAAGTGAGGCTGGAGGAACTGTACGCGCGCTTTCCGCCCCTGGCGCAGCGGCGTCATCAGGCGGCCGGCACGCTATCCGGCGGCGAGCAGCAAATGCTGTCCATTGCCCGCGCATTGATGAGCAGGCCGCGCCTGCTGCTGCTCGATGAACCCTCGCTGGGCTTGGCTCCTGCCATTAGCCAGCAGATTTTTGCGCTGATTGCACAACTAAAAAGCCAAGGGCTTGGCATTTTGCTGATTGAACAAAATGTGCAGCAGGCGCTACAGATTGCAGATCGCGCCTTGGTCATGCGTTTGGGGCAAATCGTGCTGCAAGGCACGGCGGCAGAAGTTGCGCAGCAAAATCTAAGCGCCCAATACTTGGGAGAACAGCCATGCAATTTGTGATTGACTGCTTAAGCTTGGGCGGCGCTTACGCGCTGATGGCGCTGGGGCTGGTCATCATCTACGGGATTTTGCGACTGGTGAACTTTGCCTATGGCGATCTGGTGATGGTCGCCGGTTACAGTCTGTTTCTGCTCGCCCCGTCGCCGCTACCTTGGCTGCTGATGGCGCTACTTGCCGTTTTGATGGCCGTATTGTTTTCAGTGCTGACCGACTACGGCGCTTTTCGCCCGCTACGCGCCAAGTCGGTGACTGCCGTGCTGATTACCTCGTTTGCCTTTTCCAACCTGCTACAAAACTTAAGCCTGCTGTTGATCTCGCCGCGCCCACGCACCGTGCCGCTGCCGGACTGGTTTTCCAACACGGTAGAGCTGGCCGGTGCCCTGGTGCCTTTGCGTGACCTTGTCACCATTGCCGCTGCCGCCTTGCTGCTTGGCGCGGTTGCCTTGCTGATGCGTAAAACCAGCCTGGGGCTTGCCATGCGTGCGGCGGCGACTCACTTTAATATGGCGCGGATGCTGGGTGTTCCGGCGAATTTAGTGATTACCAGCGCCTTTGCGCTATCCGGCCTGCTCGCGGGCGTGGTCGGCATTTTATGGATTGGCCGTGTCGGCACAGTCACCCCGGGGATTGGTCTTGAGCCTTTACTGGTCGCCTTTATCGCAACCGTTATCGGTGGCATGCGCAGTTTGTTGGGCGCGGTCATTGGCGGCTTTTTGCTCGCTTTTATCAATACCGTACTCAATTACGAACTGCATTTCGATTTACTCAAATTCCGTGATGCCTTTAGTTTTTCGCTGGTTATTTTAATTTTGCTGATAAAACCCGAAGGGTTGATTAAAGGCGCACCCAGCGGGGAACGCACATGATAAAAAATACTTGGATCAGCGCCGTTATTTTAATCGCGCTTATCGGCGCTATTACACTGGCTGCTGAATTATCAGGCGTTCGCCTGTATGAACGGATTGCCACGCACCTGTTTATTTCAATGGTATTGGTGATTGGTCTGCAATGTTTTATGGGTAATTCGGGGCTACTCTCCTTTGCCCATGTCGGCTTTATGGGGATTGGCGCGTATTGTTCGGCCGTTTTGACTCTTCCGCTACAAGTTAAAGGCATGGCGCTGCCGGAACTTTATCCCTTTTTAAAAACCATCGAACTGCACCCCTTGCTTGCCATGCTCGCCGCTGGACTGCTCGCCGCGTTGGTCGCCGCGCTGATTGCCTGGCCACTGATGCGCCTGGCCGGTGCGGCGGCGGTGATTACCTCTTTTGCCCTGCTGGTGGTGCTGCATACGGTACTCAATAACTGGAGCGCCTTGACCAATGGCCCGCGCACCCTGTTTGGCTTGCCCAAAACGACGGACTTATTCACCGCTGCCGTGATCTGCATATTGACCCTGCTGCTGGCGCTGGCCTTTAAAGAATCGCGCAGTGGCAAATTACTGCGTGCCTCGCGCGAGGACGAAACCGCAGCCGCCGCAATGGGCGCAAACATCCCCCTGCTGCGCTGGCAAGCCTTTGTATTGGCCGCTTTTATCGCCGGTATCGGCGGCGCACTTTGGGGACACTTCATCACCTCCTTTGCGCCCAAGGCGTTTTATCTGAAGGAAACCTTTTTCATTATCAGCATGCTGGTTATCGGCGGTGCAGGCACGGTCAGCGGCGCCGTATTTGGCAGCATCTTGATTACCCTCGCCTATGAACTGCTACGCAGCGCGGAAGGCTCGTTAAACACCGTATTCGGCGCAGGAAAAGTAGCGGGCTTGACCGAAATAGCGCTCGCGCTCGCCATGATTTTGGTGATGGCACTAAGACCCGGCGGACTGTTTGCCAACCGCGAAATCGGCACGCTGCTGCGGCGCTTATGGCGCAAAGGAGCCGCCGATGACTGATCTGTACCAACGCGAAAGCCGTTGTATCGCAAAACTGGCACAACTTCGCTTTTTTCCGCAGGCCGTTGTAGGTGGAAAAGGCGCTTGCTTGACAGCAGACGATGGCCGCCAATTACTGGATTTTTCCGCCTCCTGGGGTGCCGCGAGCTTGGGCTACGCGCATCCAGCGATTAGAGAGGCCGTCCATCAAGCGCTAACCGACCAAGCCGGAGCCAGTTATTTATCATCAGCCAATGCGCCTTGTCTGCTACTCGCAGAAAAGCTACTGGCACTGGTTCCGCCCCGTGCACGTGGCCGCGTTTGGTTTGGCCATTCCGGTTCCGATGCCAATGAAACCGTCGCCCGCGTAGTGGTCGCCGCAACGGGCAGGATGCATATTTTGGCCTTTGAGGGCGCGTACCACGGCGGCACGGTAGGCTCGATGGGCATTTCCGGCCATCCGGCGCAGTCCGGCAGCCGCGCCGATAATCTGCACTTGATGCCTTGGCCGACAGGTGACGGCAGCAATACGCTTGACCATCTCAAAACACTGTTTCGCAGCATTAAGCCAAAGCAAGTCGCCGCTTGCTTTATCGAACCCATTCAGTCCGACGGCGGCATGCACCTGCCGCCTGCGGGCTTTTTCCTCCAATTACAAGCAATTTGCCGCCAGCACGGTATTTTGCTGGTCTGCGATGAAGTCAAAGTCGGCCTTGGTCGCACCGGGCTTTGGCACGCTTTTGAGCATTTTGACCTTGAGCCGGACATCCTCGTATTCGGCAAAGGCTTGGGCGGCGGCCTGCCGATTTCTGCCGTGGTAGGCCCTGCGCACATCATGAACCACGCCAGCCACTTTGCCATGCAAACCCTGCACGGCAACCCCGTCTGCGCCGCTGCCGCGCTGGCCGTTTTGCAGTACATTGAAGGGCAACAACTGATTGAAAACGCCCGAACAGTCGGTACTTTTCTACAACAACAGTTAAATCAACTGGCAAAAACCGAGCCGTTGATTGGACAAGTACGCGGACGCGGCCTTGCCATCGGCATTGAGCTTAACGACGAAGACGGCAAACAAGCCGCACTTGCCGTCTACCACGCCTTTGAATTAGGGCTGGTGCTCTATTACGTGGGCGAAAATTCCAACGTCCTCGAACTGACCCCACCACTGAATTTAACGGAAGGTGAAGCGGCGCAAGGCATTAACCTGCTTAAACAGGCGTTAGCCGATGTCCGTGCTAAACGGGTTGATGAGTCACTATTGAAGGATTTTGCTGGCTGGTAGCACGGCTGCCCTCTCTCGCGCATGCGAGAGAGGGGAGAGAACTTACAGCAGTTTTAATTCGCGTCCCGTGCGGTCTACCGCGCGTTTGGTTTTTTCGACCAGTTCATCCAGTTCGCTGTGGGTGGCGACCAAGGCGGGTGCCATAATCATGCGTCCCAAGGTCGATCGGATAATCACGCCTTCCTCAAAGCCGACGCTGCGGCAGTGCCAAGCAATGTCGTTTTCGTTGGCAAAACGTTTTTGCGTGGCCTTATCTTGCGCAAATTGAATGGCGGCAACCAAGCCATGCCCTTGCACCTGCCCAATCAGTGGATGGTTGTCGAAGGTCTCGCGCAGCAGTTTTTGCAAATACGGGCCGGTGTCGTTTTTCACCCTATCCACCCAGCCCTCGTCACGCAGCGCCTTGATATTGGCGATAGCCACGGCGGCAGCGACCGGATGCCCGCCATAGGTCGAGCCGTGGGCAAATACGCCGCCTTTTTCGACCAGGGTTTCGCCCATTTTGTGGCTTAAAATCAGTCCACCCATCGGGATATAACCACTGGTTAAACCCTTGGCGATGGAGAGGGTATCCGGCTCAAAGCCAAAGTGCTGATGACCGAACCACTCGCCGGTGCGGCCAAAACCGCTAATCACTTCATCAGCGCAGAGCAATACATCGTATTTACGGCAAATGCGCTGAATCTCTGCCCAATAATTAGCCGGTGGGAAAATCATGCCGCCCGCGCCCTGGAAAGGTTCGGCGACAAAAGCGGCGACTTTATCGGCACCCAGTTCGAGGATTTTGATTTCCAACTCCTGCGCGGCTTTTAAGCCAAAATCCTGCTCGGACAATCCCGCGCCTTGGGCAAACCAGTAAGGCTCACCGATATGGGCAAAGTCCGGCAACATGCCGCCCATTGCCTGCATAAAGTCCATGCCGCCCAGCGCCGCCGTGCCTAAGGTTGAGCCGTGATAACCGTTCCAGCGGCCAATCAAGATTTTCTTTTCCGGCTTGCCTTGAATTTGCCAATAACGGCGCACCGTGCGGATGAGCAGTTCATTGGATTCCGAACCCGAATTGGTATAAATCGCATGGCTGTATTTGGACGGTAAAATACCAAAGAGCAATTCAGACAGTTCAATCACACGTGGGTGCGTGGTATGAAAGAACAGGTTGTAATAAACCAGTTCTTCCATTTGTTTAAAGGCCGCCTGATTTAAATCTTTGCGGCCATAACCCAAATAGGTACACCAAAGGCCAGACATACCGTCCAGATAACGTTTGCCGTCGCTGTCCCAAAGGTTTAAACCCTCACCACGGGTAATGACCCGCGGACCTTCGGCATTAAGCTGTTTTTGGTCGAGAAACGCATGGATATGATGCGCCGCATCGAGCGATTGATAGGCCTTAGTATTAACAGATGCAGTCATGGCAAGGTCTCCTTGTTGATGTTGTTTAGCGCAATTGAAACCAGGTGGTTTTTAATTGCGTGTATTTGGCAAAGGAATGCAGCGACAAATCGCGGCCAAAGCCGGATTGTTTAAAGCCGCCAAAAGGCACGGCGGTATCCAGCGCGTCCACGGTATTGACGGATACCGTACCCGCCTGCAATTGCCGTGCTACGCGGTGGGCGCGGTTAAAATCATCGGTCCATAAGGAAGCGGCCAAGCCATAAATACTATTATTGGCGAGTTGCAGTGCCTGTTCTTCCGTATCAAAAGGCGTAACGGCAAGTACCGGACCAAAGACTTCTTCGCAGCACAGCCTATGGTTTGGCAATACGCCGCTAAAAATAGTCGGCTCAATAAAGTTATTTGAACCGTTAATCGTTAATTGCTTGCCGCCGCAAATTAATTGTGCGCCTTCTTTTTGTGCATGATCAATAAATGCCATAATGCGCTCCGTTTGCTTATTATCGACAATCGCACCGGCGGCGCTTTGTGGATTTAACGGGTCGCCCGGCTGCCATTGTTTGGCTTTTTCCATTAAGCGTTCAATAAATTCATCATAAATTTTACGCTCGACCAATAAACGCGAATTGGCCGAACAGACTTCTCCCTGATTAAAGAAAATACCAAAAGCGGCTTTTTCTGCCGCCAAATCCAAATCTTGGGCATCGGCAAAAATTAAATTGGCACTTTTACCGCCGCATTCCAGCCAAATCTGTTTCAAATTGGATTGGCCGGAATACTGCATAAAGTATTTACCCACTTCCGTGGAGCCGGTAAAGGCCAGTCCATCCACATCGGCATGCAGTCCCAAGGCTTTTCCGGCTTGTTCACCAAGGCCCGGCACGACATTTAAAACGCCTTCGGGAATACCGGCTTCCAGCGCCAATTCGCCCAAGCGCAAGGCAGAAAATGGCGATTGCTCCGCTGGTTTAAGTACCACCGAATTACCCGCCGCCAGCGCCGGGGCGAGCTTCCACGCGGCCATATCCAGCGGAAAGTTCCACGGCACCACGGCTGCAACCACGCCAAGCGGCTCGCGCGTGATGGTGGCCAGCGCATCCGGCGCGGTCGGCGCAACTTCGCCGTAGAGCTTGTCCAGGCTTTCGGCGTACCAGCGAAACACGCCAGATGCGCCCGGCACGTCAAAATTCCACGCATCCATCACCGGCTTGCCCATATTGAGGCTGTCGAGCAGGGCAAGTTCGTCACGCTGCTGCAAAATGAGTTCGGCCAATTTCAGCAGCTTGGCTTGCCGCTCTCGCGGATGGCTGCGCGACCAATGGCCTTGGTTAAAGCTGCGCCGCGCGGCCTGCACGGCCAAATCCACCTCGGCTGCACCGCAAGCTGCGACTTGCGCCAAAAGTTTTCCGCTGGCCGGATTGATGCAATCAAAAGTATTTTGTACAGGCTGCGCTTTCGCATCGATTAGCGCCGTTGTGATAAAACGCTGCGCGGCGGCACGGGTTTGCCAATCGCCGTATTCGTACACTGTTGCCCTCCAAGGTGCCCACTGTGGGCGACACGCAAAATTATTTGAGTGGCGCGGATGATGGCCGAACTTGCCGCGAGCGGGAAGCAGTAAAAAACTGGACGGTAGCCATAAAAAACCTTAGCGGCGGGTTTCTACCCATAACAAAGACCAAGCGCTCTGTTATATTGCAGCCTTCCTCTTTCCTTATCTTATAAGGAGCCACGATGGCCAGCTATATCGAAAGCACGCTGATAAGCGGTGAAAAAATTATTGCCGAGGCGCGTTTAAGCCTTTGGTCAATGTGGCTGGAAATTGTGTTGGGTGTTGTACTTTTGCCGCTCGTTGTCGGATTATATTTTTTAATTCGCGTGTATTTACGTTATATCTCGACGGAGCTGGCTTTTACCAATAAGCGGGTGATTGCCAAGTTTGGTTTTATTAGAAGACAAACCATTGAACTACAAATTAGCAAGATTGAAAGTATTCAGGTTGAGCAAGGTATCTTAGGACGGATTTTTGACTACGGAACTTTGATTATTTCCGGTGCCGGTAATCCGCAAGCGCCGATTCCCGGGATTTCACAGCCTATGCAGTTTCGCCAAGCCTTTATGCAGCATCAAGACCAGCAGAGTAGTTAAAAGCGCTCTCTCCCACCCCCAGGATGCGGGTGGGAGAGGGGCGTTAAGAGCCTTAAGCCTTGCTTCTGGCGTCGCGCTTGCGGTCGTTTTCGGACAGCCGTTTTTTGCGCAGGCGGATGGATTTGGGGGTAACTTCGACCAGTTCATCGTCGTCAATAAATTCCAGTGCTTGCTCCAGGGTAAAGCGCAGCGCCGGGGTTAATTGAACGCTTTCGTCCTTGCCGGAAGCACGCATATTGTCGAGTTTTTTCGCTTTGGTGGGATTAACCACCAAGTCATTATCGCGCGTGTGAATACCGACCAATTGGCCTTCATAAACCGCATCTTGCGGGGCTAAAAAGAGTTTGCCGCGTTCTTGCAGCGTTTCCAATGAATAAGCCAGCGCCGTGCCACTGGCCATGGAAACCAATACGCCGTTTTGCCGGTGGGACACTTCGCCGGCTTTAACCGCGCCGTAATGGTCAAAGGTGGAAGCCAAGATACCACTGCCGGAAGTCAGGGTTAAAAACTGGCCGCGAAAACCAATTAAACCGCGAGCGGGAATTAAATATTCCAAGCGGATACGCCCTTTACCATCGGGAATCATATTGAGCAGTTCGCCTTTGCGCAGACCCATTTGTTCCATTACCGGGCCTTGGTGCTGCTCTTCAATATCGATGGAGAGGTTTTCAAACGGCTCTTGTTTTTGTCCGTCTTTTTCAATAATCACCACTTCCGGACGACCCACGGCGAGTTCAAAGCCTTCGCGGCGCATGGTTTCAATCAATACGGAAAGGTGCAATTCACCGCGCCCGGAGACTTTAAATTTTTCCGCCGAATCACCGTCTTCTACACGCAGTGCCACGTTGTGCAGCAGTTCTTTTTCCAGCCGCTCTTTGATATTGCGGCTGGTGACGAACTTGCCTTCGCGTCCGGCAAAGGGCGAGTCGTTGACTTGGAAAGTCATGCTCACCGTCGGCTGGTCAACCGACAGCGCGGGCAGCGCCTCGACTTGCGCCGGATCGCACAGGGTATCGGAGATAAACAGCGCGTCCATGCCGGATACGCAAACAATATCGCCTGCTTCAGCGCTGTCTTGCTCGATGCGCTGCAAACCGTGATGCCCCATGATTTTAAGGATACGTCCGCTGCGCCTTTTGCCTTCATCGTCAATCGCAACTACTGGCGTGTTGGCATTGATTTTGCCGCGACTAATACGGCCAATGCCGATAACGCCCAGGTAGCTGCTGTAGTCGAGCTGCGAGATTTGCATCTGGAACGCGCCGTCCCTATCCACCTTGGGCGGCGGCACGTGCTCAATAATCGCCTCAAACAGCGCATCCATATTGCCTGCCATTTGTTCATGGTCAAAACCGGCTATGCCGTTGATGGCGCTGGCGTAAACAATCGGGAAATCCAGCTGCTGTTCGGTTGCGCCCAAGTTGTCGAACAGGTCAAAAATCTGCTCAACCACCCAATCCGGCCTCGCCCCTTGGCGGTCGATTTTATTGACCACAACAATCGGGCGCAGCCCGGCCTTAAAAGCTTTTTGCGTGACGAAGCGGGTTTGCGGCATTGGGCCGTCCTGCGCATCGACTACCAGCAGCACCGAGTCGACCATGCTCATCACCCGCTCCACCTCGCCGCCAAAGTCGGCGTGGCCGGGCGTGTCAACAATATTGATGTGATAGCCGCGCCAGTTGATGGCGGTGTTCTTCGCCAAAATGGTAATACCGCGTTCTTTTTCCTGGTCGTTGGAGTCCATCACCCGCTCGTTTTCTGCCTCTTTGCGATCGAGCGTGCCGGAGAGTTTAAGGAGCTTGTCCACCAGTGTGGTTTTGCCGTGGTCAACGTGGGCGATGATGGCGATATTGCGCAGATTTTCTATCACAGAGGGTCTCGGGGAATTGCGGCGCAGCCGGATACGTTCGGCTCGCCAAAAAATGGGGGCATATTCTAGCGGAATTGGATTACAAAGTGGGCTTAAGTGTTCGCTGCCTTAGCGCTTCAAACAGGCAAATGCCGGTAGCGACGGAAACATTTAAGCTGCTGACGCTGCCTTGCATCGGCAGGCGTACCAGCCAGTCGCAGCGTTCGCGAGTCAGTCGGCGCAAGCCTTTGCCTTCTGCGCCCATCACCAAGGCCAGTGGGCCGCGAAGGTCTTGTTGCCAGAGGTCGCGCTCGGCTTCGCCGTCCGCGCCGACCAGCCACAGGCCGCGTTGTTTGAGCTTATCGAGGCAACGTGCAAGATTGCTCACAGCGACCAGCGGCACAACCTCTGCCGCACCGCAGGCGACTTTGCGCACCGTCGCATTTAATGTAGCGGCGCGGTCTTTCGGCACGATCACCGCTTGCGCGCCCGCCGCATCGGCGCTGCGCAGGCAAGCGCCCAAGTTATGTGGGTCGGTTACGCCGTCGAGCACCAGCAAAAAAGGCGGCGCTGAGTGGCTCTCCAGCAGCAGTTGCAGCATATTTTCGGTGTAAGGCTGGCTGGGCGTGACTTCGGCCAGCACGCCTTGGTGTACGCCTTCTGTACGTTCATCCAGTTGCTGGCGAGTGGCGGACAGGATAAGAATCTTTGCACTTTCGGCGAGTTCCAGCAGATGCTGCATGCGGGCATCGGCGCGATTGTCTTGTAGCCAGATTTGCTTGATGCGCTCGGGATGGCGTTGCAATAAGGCACTGACGGCATGCAGGCCGTAAACGGTTTCCAAGGTCTGGCTCATGCTTTGCGCCTGCTGCTGGATTTTTGAGTGCCGCCCGCCTTCGCCTTTTTAACGGTTTTTGCAGGTTTTGCCGGTTCAATAGTCGGCTCTTTTTTGCGACTGCTTTTTTTAGCTGAATGGCTTTTGCGACTGCCTTCAATCAGCTCAAAATCCATCTTGCGCTCGTCCAGATCCACGCGCATCACGCGGATTTGTACGCTATCGCCCAAGCGGAAACTGCGCCCGCTGCGCTCGCCAGAAAGGCTCTGGTGCGCCGGTTCAAAGTGGTAGTAGTCATCCGGCAAGGCGGTGACATGAATTAAACCTTCCACATAAATGCCAGAAAGCTCCACAAACAGGCCAAAACCGGTCACGGAACTAATCACGCCGTCAAAAGTCTCGCCAATCCTGTCCTGCATAAATTCGCATTTAAGCCAGTTGACCACGTCACGAGTCGCCTCATCGGCGCGGCGTTCAGTTAATGAACACTGCTTGCCGAGCACTTCCAGCGCTTCTTGTTCATACGGGTAGATACGCGCTTTGGTGATGCTGGTGGCACCTACGCGCAGCACACGCGAAGTCTCGCGGCGCGAGCGGATGACTGAACGAATGGCGCGGTGCACCAGTAAATCAGGGTAGCGGCGGATGGGCGAGGTGAAATGCGTATAAGCGTCGTAACCCAAGCCAAAGTGGCCGTGATTGTCCGCGCTGTAGTGTGCTTGGCTGAGCGAGCGCAGCAGCATGGTCTGGATCAGATGAAAGTCCGCGCGACCACTGATGCGCTGCAATAGCGCTTGATAGTCTTTTGGGGTTGGTTCCGCGGTTTTTTTGCTGGTTTGCAGGGATAAGCCCAATCCGCCCAAAAAGCTGCGCAGTTTTTCCAGCCGTTCGGACGACGGGACATCGTGCACGCGGTACAGCGAAGGGATGGCAAGTTCCTGCATAAAGCGGGCGCTGGCGACGTTGGCGGCGAGCATGCATTCTTCAATCAAGCGGTGCGCTTGATTGCGCTGCACCGGCAAAATCGCGCTGATTTTGCGTTGTTCGCCAAACAAAATGCGCGTTTCTTGCGTTTCAAAATCAATCGCCCCGCGCTCGCCCCGCGCTTCGTGCAATACCTGATAAAGCGCGTAAAGCTGCTTGATGTGCGGCACTAACTCGCCATGTGTTTTGCGCAGTTGTACGGCGGCTGCGCTTTTCGGATGCTCCAACAAGGCGCTGACCTGCTCGTAGGTGAGCCTCGCCTTGGAATGGATGACGGCTTCACAGAAGCGGTAATCTTGCATCTGTCCTTTGCTGTCAATTTGCAGTTCGCAGACCAAGGCCAAGCGGTCAACCAATGGATTCAGCGAGCATAAGCCGTTGGACAGTGCCTCCGGCAGCATCGGTACCACTTGGCCGGGGAAATACACTGAATTGCCGCGTGCTTTGGCCTCTTCATCCAGTGCAGAACCTAGCGGCACATAGTGCGAAACATCGGCAATCGCCACATACAGCCGCCAACGCGCGGACAGGCGTTTTAAGCTGCGCGGCAGTTTTTCGCAGTAAACCGCATCGTCAAAGTCACGCGCATCTTCACCGTCGATAGTGACAAAGGGCAGATGACGTAAATCCACACGCTTGAGCTTGTCCTTCTCGAGCACTTCGGCCTTCAGCTTGCGAGCCTCTTGCTCGACTTCATCCGGCCAAACGTGGGGAATGCCGTGACTGCGCAAGGCAACGTCGATTTCCATCCCGGGAGCCATGTAATCCCCCATCACCTCAACAATATCGCCCTGAGCCTGAAAACGCGCGGTCGGCCAATGAGTGATGCGAATCTCTACAAACTGGCCAATCTGCGCCCCGCCATTACGACCCGGCGTAACCAGCACTTCCTGCTGCACCTTGGGATGGTCGGGCAACACAAAGCCAATGCCGCCTTCCTCAAAATAACGGCCAATCAGCGTTTGGTGGGCGCGTTCGATAATCTCGGCAATCGCCCCTTCGCGTCGCCCGCGCCGGTCAAAACCGGCCACCCGCGCCAGCACGCGGTCGCCATCAAAGACCAAGCGCATCTGCGTCGGGCTTAAAAATAAATCGTCCGAGCCGTCTTCCGTCAGCAAAAAGCCAAAGCCGTCACGATGGCCGCTCACCCGCCCACGCACTAAATCGAGCTTATCCACCGGCGCATAAGTGCCGCGGCGTGTGTAAACCAACTGCCCGTCACGCTCCATCGCGCGCAATCGGCGGCGCAGCGCTTCGATTTGCTCGTCATCGCTTAAACCAAATTCCGCCTGCAACTGCTCGCGCGAGGCGGGTGCTCCACGCTCTTCAAGCTGCTTTAAAATCAGCTCGCGGCTCGGGATGGGGTTTGCATAATTTTGCGCCTCACGCGCGGCCTCTGGGTCGAGGGATTGCCAATCGGCCATAAACAATCAAGTACCTTAAAAGTGTTCTAAAGAAACGCGTCGGGTATTTACAAGCGTCGGCGAGCTACGTATAGTTCGCGCCCACAGCGTCAGAGGTGACGTTGTAACACAAACCCCATGCTAAAACATGGCTTTATGTGCCCAGGTGGCGGAATTGGTAGACGCGCTGGTTTCAGGTATCAGTGGTGGCAACACCGTGGAAGTTCGAGTCTTCTCCTGGGCACCATCATATTGAAATCCGTTGATTATAAAATATCAATAAACATAAAAATCAACGGGTTACTGGTGGTCATTTAAATCCATTG
>NZ_LSZO01000072.1 GCF_001580025.1 Ventosimonas gracilis
CCTGGGCACCATCATATTGAAATCCGTTGATTATAAAATATCAATAAACATAAAAATCAACGGGTTACTGGTGGTCATTTAAATCCATTGACCGTATAATTTTAAATATTCTGAACTTCAGGGCGCATTTTTGCCCCACAGAATGCCCCATTTTGGAGCGGTCACATGGCAAGTATCAGCAAGATGGCGAAGGGCTGGCGCGCGCAGGTTAAGGTGTTGGGCGTGCGGGATAGTCGCGTGTTCACTACCCGCCGCGAGGCGGTGCAGTGGGCGGCACTGCGTGAGGGGGAAATCCGGCACGCCGCAACCGCCCCGCTTGGGGAGCAATACACCTTGCGTCAAGCCCTGCGACGCTACGCCGATGAAGTGTCGCCTACCAAGCGCGGCACGCGCTGGGAGAAAATCCGGCTGACGGCGTTTGAGGGGTATTGCCTGCCGTTGGATCTGCCCATTGCTCAAGTAACGACACAGCATATCGCGAATTTCAGGGACGCACGTGGAGCCGTGGTGGGGCCTGCATCGGTGTTGCGGGAGCTGACCCTACTGTCGTCGGTATTCCAGACCGCGCAGCTTGAGTGGGGCTGGGTGCAGGCTAATCCGTGTCGAGACATTCGCAAACCACCTGCGCCGCGCCATCGGGAGCGAGTGATCGCATGGTGGGAAGTGCGCCGGATGCTGCGCACGATGGGGTATCAGCGTACTGGCCGGGTATCCAGTACCGGGCAGGCGGTGGCGCTGTGCATGCTGCTGGCCTTGCGTACCGGGATGCGCGCCGGTGAGTTGTGCGGGTTGACGTGGGGGCGAGTGTTCGATCAGCACGTCCATTTGCCGCAAACCAAAAACGGCAAACCGCGCGACGTGCCGCTGTCTGCCCGCGCTCGTCGAGTGTTGGCACGGCTGCGCGGATGGGATGACGTGCTGGTGCTTGGTTTGAAGACGGCGAGCTTGGACGCGCTGTTTCGCAAGTACCGTGCGCGCGCCGGATTGGACGGGTTCACCTTTCACGATACACGCCACACGGCGGCGACGATGTTATCGCGCAAGGTAGACGTGCTGACACTGTGCAAGATATTCGGCTGGTCGCAGACAACGCAGGCGCTGACGTACTACAACCCCAAAGCCTCAACGCTTGCGGCCATGCTCGATTAAGTAGCGGCGCAGTTCCGCGCCAGTGATGCGCCCGTCCACAGGGTGGATTTTGCCTTCTGTGATGCGCTTTTGCAGCGTGTTGTAGCTGATGTTAAGGCGCTTGCAGGCGTCTTTGTAGTGATAGCACACCATGTCGGAGATGGCAATTTCTGCCCCGCGCTGGGCGGCTTGCTCAAGCAATACGCCAAGCTGGCCAGGAGCCAGGCTAATGGCTGCGTCGTTGGCTATGTTCATGTCACGTTTCCTGTTGATTTTTGGCAGCGGCTGCCAGCTCGGCCTCAAGCGCCGCCTTAAGCCCCGGTTTTATGTCACGTAAAACGTGACGAATCAGCGCATTCACGGCCATTACACTGCCGAACTCCACATACTTTTGGGAGTTGATCCTGCCGCCAACATGCTCTATCCGCTGCCAGAGTGTCATACCACTTGTGGGGCTTTTTTTCTGTGCGGCGGCTTCTTTGTTTTCATCTTTCATTGCGACCTTAATTTTCGCGCGTA
>NZ_LSZO01000073.1 GCF_001580025.1 Ventosimonas gracilis
AGCACCAAAATAAATTATAAAATCAATAGCTTAGATAGTTTGTCGGGGCTTTTTTGGGGCTTACTCAATTTTAGCCTGCACACATTACGCGTTACTTACCCAATCGCGCGGCTTCATACGCGGCTTCGCAGGCGAGTCCGGCTATTCGTCTTCGGTCAGCTTCTGTTGCGAAGCTTTGCGCCAGTTGGTCAGACTCTGCAAGCAGGTTGGCAAGCACGGCGGCGCGGGTGCGTTCTGCTTGGCAGTTTGCGGCAGCGGGGGGGTTTGGGGCGGGGCGGCGATGGGCGTATTGCTGGGCGAGTTCGTGCAGGCGGCTGTCAAAAGCAGCGCGTTCAGCAGCAGCCACGCTTTCCAGTTGTTTCTCTGTGTCACGGGTGAGCGCCTCCATTTGTGCATATAGGGCTTGTTCTTGCCGTCTGGC
>NZ_LSZO01000075.1 GCF_001580025.1 Ventosimonas gracilis
CGCTTTTTCTTATTCCCTAATGGAATAAGAAACGGACTTTCAGAAGCCAAATTGAAAGTAGGGTACTAGTGATACCCTACTTTACTCTCAATTTTGAGAGTCGCACTTTCAGATCACACCGCTTTTAGCTCTTCTCCTGCTCGGAATTTCCGCCCGCTTACTGGACGTCTTCACTGCCTTGGCTCGGGTGTTTTACCTCTGCGCTTAAGCTGCCTTTGCTGCATTTTCAACGCTGAAAAGCAAAGAACGCAGCATCATGGTTGTCTGCGGCTTGATTTCTTCAGGTAATTCAGCAAAACGCCTAAAGAGGTCTCTTAACGAGCCGTCTAATTCTTCTTTTTCACCAAATAACAAGTCATGCACAGACACACCCAGCACTTGAGCCAGTAAAGCCAACTTGTCTGCTGGTGGCGGGTTCGTTCCCTGCTCCCACTGTAAATATGTCGTTTTTCCGGCTCCGATTTTTTCGGCTACAGCCAACTGCGTTAGACCCTTGTTTTTCCTAGCCTTTTTCAGGTTTTCGGCGATATTCATGATGTCACCAATTCGCTGCGTTTCGTTGTGCTCATAGTAAAGGTCGCTATCTCCAAAGGTCTTAAGTAAGACTTTTTGGTCTTAATGCTGTTGACAAGAAAAGTCTTAATTACGTAATCTTGGTCTACATTCAGCTCTTGACAAGTTTTTGCTGTGATTGACTGGGTCTCCTGTTTCTTGCCGATAGCCCACCCCCGCCTCTACGCGGGCGAGGTCATCGCGCTCAATCCAGACAAAACGATTGAGTGGAGAAGTGAACGCAAATTGCAGGTTCAGGGCTCGTGGTCAT
>NZ_LSZO01000077.1 GCF_001580025.1 Ventosimonas gracilis
GGGCTACGCCCTACGCCGCCTGAAACCGCAAGGCAAAACCGGACAGTTCATTTGCTTTAAAACCGGACAAGTCTATTTGTTGACAACAGTTGTTTTCCCCTCTTGCTCACTGGTGGGTGGCAGAGGAGGCGGGGAGAGCGCCATTAAAACCAGAGTTTTATTCCCAATACCCAGCGGGGATCACGGCTGTGTTCGCCTTGTTCTTTGGCAAAATCGGCCGTTTTGCCGCTGAGCCTTTTTGCACCAAGCCTAGGTAGGGCGCGAACTGGCGGGTGATTTCGTAGCGCAGGCGCAGGACACTTTCGGTGCTGTTAAGGACAGAGCCTGCAGCGCGGCTTCGTTCGTTTTTAACTGCGGCTTTGGCTTCAAACGAAATCAGTCGGCGGGTTAACCGCAGGTCGTAAATGGAGTCGAATCCTTCTGGAGCTTGCCAAACGGCGACTGGCGCAGCTCAACGGCATTGCCAAACATACTTTCTCAAATCTCTCCATTTCTCAATCATTTTTTTCTACAAAGTCCCACACCTAACAGCGCAAGCCCAAAGCCGAGCATCTGCAGCACAATAAGCTTGTCGCCAAACAACAACCAGGCCTCCGCTGCAGCCAGCGGTGGGGCAAGCAGCATCAGGGATGTCGTTTTCGTCGCGCTCCCAGTGCGAACCAACAAGACAAGCAGATAGGTTCCAAGCCCGGACAGAATGAGAACAGCCCACGAGAGCGCAACCAGGAACTCTGCGTTAGGCGCGAGGAGGGACTCGCCCAGCAGCAATGCCAGCGCAATGGCAGTAAGCGTGGCCGATGCGTTCTGAATCGCCATGGACGGCAATAACTCAGATTTCGCGATAGACATTTTCTGCATGATGGTTCCCCAGGTTATGGACAACACGGAAACCAGTGCGATGATCGGAACCAGGAAGCTGTAGCTTTGTGTTCCTTGCAGGCCGATGGTGGGGAAAAGCACCATCGCCACGCCAGCCAGACCGACAAAAATGCCCGCAACCTGGATGGATCTTACGTTCTCGCGCATAAACGCAACGCCAATCACCATGGTGAATGCTGGCTGCAAGGCTCCTAGCAGCGCCATGAGCGCGGCAGGAAACCCCTGTGATATGGTCCAATAGCTTCCACCCAGGTAGATACCGTTGATGAACACGCCTGCCAGCGCATGTTTGTGCCACTCGGTAACAGGGGGAAACTTCTTCCTGAGTACCATCGCGATGACCGCGAAAAGCAGAAATGAAAGAAAAAACCTGATCGCCAGGAATATATTTGGAGAAGCTGAATCTACGATCAGCCTGCCAACAATAAACCCTGTGGACCAGAGCAGCACAAAGAGGCCGGGGATCAGTAAAGCAGCGCCTGCGTTTTTATTTTTTGTCATGCGTACATTCTCTGTGTATCAGCGCGTGCGGTAATCTCCCCATTTTTAGTGCCATTGGCTCACTGCGCGAGTACGTATTCTTCCATCCGAATCTGCAAGGCAAGAATAGCAATTTAACATAATGAACCTTATGCGAACCCTTATAGCGGTTGAGGTTGTTGAGAATGTTCTCAACTTTTGTCTCATTTTTGAGACTAGGGCACAAGCGGACCGCTG
>NZ_LSZO01000078.1 GCF_001580025.1 Ventosimonas gracilis
AACTGCAAGCAGAGGCCGCCGAACGCGTCAGCAAGCAGATGCAAAGCCTCAAACCCATCAGCGCGCCTACGCCTTATCTGCAAAGCAAGGCATTGGCATCCATCAGGGCGCAATGACCCGTCAGGACGGCAAAGCCACCATCATTCCGGCTTATGACAAGGACGGTAAACACTGGACAACCCAGTACATTCAAGAAAACGGCGAAAAGCGCTTTGCCAAAGACGCGCGCAAAAAGGATTGCCGAAGGCTACGCCACCGCCGCCAGCCTCAGCGCTTGGGTCTGCCACAGTTGCCGCCTTTGATAGCGGCAACCTCAAAGACGTAGCCTGTGCCCTGCACGAGAAATACCCGAACAAGCCGATAGTGATTGCAGGCGATGACGACAAGCTGCAAGAAAGCCAAAACGGGCGCAACCCCGGACGGGAAAAAGCCACCCTCGCGGCCAAGGCCGTAGACGGCGCGACTGTCTTCCCCATCTTTGCCCCCGGCGAGCAGCAGGAAAAGCGCTTATCCGACTTTAACGACCTTGCCCAAAAAAGCACATTGGGCAAGGTCGGCCTTATTCCATTTCGTGTTAAAAACATGAATAATATAGCCATGAGATTTGAGGAGGATTGTCATGGCGAGACCAGCCAGCGGTGCAGAGCACATTGACGCAGCCAAGGCGCTGTTACGCACAGCGAAGACGGCGGAGGAGTTAAGGCGGGCGCAGGCCGTACTGCTGCCATTGACACAGGGGTTTAGCATGCAGCAAACCGCCGCCGTGATCGGGCGATCTGTTGGGGCAACCTGCTCGATGCGTACACGATTTCTGGCCGTTCACGCAGGTCGCCGGGCGGCGGCCCGTAGCAAGCGCGAACTGCGCAATCACGCCAGCGTGCCGTTGCAAGAGGAGGCGCGTGTACTTGACAAGGTGTTTTCTGGCGCTGCCGAAGGTCAGGTCTTAGTGGTGCCGCAACTGAAGCCGCTGATTGACCAGCACTTGGGCAAAACGTTATCCCTGTCAAGCATCTATCGCATGCTGGCTCGTCATGGCTGGCGCAAACTCGCGCCTGACACGGCGCACCCCCAAGGGGATGCCCAAGCGCGTGAAGACTGGAAAAAAAACTCTGCACCGCGCTGGATCAAGTCAGCGCCAGCTTCCCCGACCCTGCGCCGTTAAGGTTGATGTTCCAGGACGAAGCGCGTTTCGGGCGCATCAGTGATTGTCGTCGCTGCTGGTGTCGCCGCCCTGTGCGCCCGCTGGTGCACAAGATGATCTCGCGCCAGTACACCTATGTTTTTGGTGCCGTCAGCCCGCTGGATGGGCAATTGGACACGCTGATCTTGCCTCGGGCAGACACGGCGTGCATGCAACTGTTTCTTGATGAAGTGGCGCAACGCCACCACCAGGACAACATCGTCATGGTGCTTGACGGCGCGGGCTGGCATACCACTGGCGAGTGGGTCGTACCGCCAAACATGCGCCTACTCTTCCTGCCCCCGTACAGCCCCGAACTGAACCCCGTCGAGCACGTGTGGGATGAGTTGCGCGAAAAGTATTTTCACAACCGCGTGTTCTCGTCGCTTGAGGAAGTCGAGGAGCATCTCCTTGAAGCGCTCGTGGCCTTCGAGCGCAGCTCGGAACGCATCCGAAGCATCTGCGCATGGCCTTGGATTATTAATTCAGTTTATAACGCTAATTAGAATTAAACGCCAAGTCATTGCCGCCATCCACCAAGAAACCAAGCGCCATCAACAACACCGCCAGCAGCAACAAGCGCTTAAGGCCAAACAGGAGCGAGGAATGAAAATGTGAGGAACCGGGTAATCAAGATGACACGGATTCGCTTATAAGCGAAAATATGGCATGCTCGAGATAAAGCACTACATTACCGACGACGGCCGCGACGTGTTTGCGGACTGGCGCGACAAGCTGAAGGACAGCAAAGCGAAGATCGCCATCGACCGACGCATTTACCGCGCCGAGCTTGGCAACTTCGGCGAC
>NZ_LSZO01000079.1 GCF_001580025.1 Ventosimonas gracilis
TGATCGTGAGCACGACCATCGGATTGCCGTTTACATTTCATGCCTATATTATATATAAAAATGACTTTACTTTGTGAAAACTTAGTAGCTAGAAAAGGCCGCGTTCCTCAACCACTGCATCAGTATCTGGCTATTGCAAAACAGACCTTGTATCATTTCCCGCCTTTTACCGGCCAGCCCACAAAGCTTTTTATCAACACCAAACCTGCTGTTATTTATGAAAGGCATTCTCTTGGCCGGTGGTTTGGGCACTCGCCTCTACCCACTTACCCGCAACACCAACAAACATCTGCTGCCGGTCAATGGCAAACCGATGATTTATTACCCGTTATCCACCCTAATATTAGCGGGCATCCATGACATCTTACTGATCAGCACCCCGCGCGACCTGCCCACTTTTAAACAACTACTCGGCGACGGCAGCTCATTCGGCGTTACCCTAAGCTACGCCGAACAACCCTCCCCCGACGGCATCGCCCAAAGCTTTATTATTGGTGAAGACTTTATCGGCAAAGACCCTGCCTGCCTGATATTGGGCGATAACTACTTTGCAGGCGACGGCCTTGAGTCCCTTTTAAAAAAAGCCGCCGCCCACACCGAAGGCGCTAGCGTATTTGCCTATCCAGTCGATAATCCCGAACAATTCGGCGTAATAGAACTGGACAATGAAAACCGCCCTATTTCCATCGAAGAAAAACCTAAATATCCCAAATCCAACCTTGCTGTCACCGGACTTTATTTTTACGACAATCGGGTTGTTGAAATGGCCAAGCAGGTTAAACTTTCGAAGCGGGGAGAACTGGAGATAAACGGCATCAATGAAAATTATTTACAGCAAAAAAAGCTATTCGTTCAAGTGTTGAAACAGGATTTCACCTGGAGGGATATGGGGATAAAAACAAGCTATCAGAAAAGCAATAAAATCTCTAAGGAAACCCTGCAAAATCCCCATTGATTCAGCGCGGATGAGATAATGTCAGCGTTCCCGCATCACTGCCTCGATCATGTTGCAATTGTCCCTTGGCGAAGAAGATTTTCCCCATCATCAGTCCAAGACGCTGAAGACGCGCAAGCGCGTATTTCTTGAGCAAATGGAGCAAGTGGTTCCTTGGTCGGATTGGGTGGCGTTGATTGCACCGCATGCGCCGAGCAAGCGTCCCGGCAAGGCGGGTCGCCCACCGTTTTTGGTCGAAACGATGCTGCGGATTCACTTTTTACAGCAGTGGTTCAACCTGTCGGATTCGGCAATGGAAGAGGCACTGCACGATATGGCGTTATTTCGTCACTTTGCGGGCCTCGATTTGACCCGTGACAATATGCCGATAAGACGACGATTCTGCGGTTTCGCCAAGAAGCACGACATAGGGTCGCAGATGCTGGCTGCGGTCAATGCGCGTTTGTCAGAGCGCGGGTTGCTGTTCAAGGCCGGTACGCTGGTTGACGCGACGATTATCGCCGCGCCCGGTTCGACCAAGAACAAGACAGGCGAGCGTGATCCCGAGATGCACTCGACGAAAAAGGGCAATCAGTGGCACTTTGGTATGAAGGCGCACATAGGCGTAGATGCCGAATCGGGGTTGGTGCATACGGTGGTGGGCACGGCGGCCCATGTGCACGATGTGACGCAAGCGGCCGAGTTGTTGCACGGCCATCGGCAAACTGGCAAACTGGCAAACTGGCAAACTGGCAAACTGGCAAACCGCATTGAAACGCTCAAGGCACGCGTGCGTGCCAAAGTGGAGCATCCGTTTCGCGTCATCAAGCGCCAGTTCGGGCATGTGAAGGTTCGGTATCGTGGCCTGGCCAAGAACACGGCACAACTCTACACACTGTTTGCGCTGTCCAACTTTTGGATGGTGCGCGGGCAGTTATTGCCCGCCAAGGGATGATTGTGCCCTGAATCGGCAGAAATGCCGGTTCAGGGGCAAAAAACAGGGGATTTCTCTCGAACATCGCCTGTTTTGTTCAAAATGGACTTTTTATCCGGTCGTCGCACTTCCACCTGAAAACTGAATTGTTCAGGCTTTCCCTAATTCTTAATCTTGACAAACATGTCAGCTACGGTACTTCCGTAGAGAGCCGAACCTTTCTCATTAAGATGATGATTGTCATGATAAATCAAACTCCCCTGATAAATCGGTGGTGTGGCAAAAATCCCTAGATTCATAAATTCCCAAAATTGAGTTGATGGGTATCGAGCCACAATATTTTGTACAGCTTGATTAGCATTCTTCCAATCTTGGTTGAGAGATGGATCACGACGAAGCCCCAATTTTTCCAACCGTCTAAGACGTAACACATCGGACGAAAGCATCGGTATTTGCCAGAGCACAATAACCTGTTTTTTATGTGCCTCGCAATCTTTCAGAAATCTCTCCAAAGCATCGCGAAAACCCTGGCTTTGCATTTGATATTGCCACATTCCTGCAACCACAATAACGGATGCATCACTCAAAAAATGCGAAATGTATTTGATCGATGAGGCACAATCCGCCCGGGCGTAATCTGGTATCCGCTCAATATCAAAACCAGGAATCGTGACGCAACTGCTCGCTGTAACAACACGGAAACGCTGATTGGTCTTTTCCCCCACCTTATCAAAAAACAAATTAAGTTGAGCAGCATGGCTGTCGCCAAGGACCAAAATAGGCTTGGATTCACTATCTCTCTGACCACGTATGCAATCACCAAACTGGTGACCATGACAAATTGTGGCAGGGTTCGCATATCTGGTTTCTTCCAAAGGTAGAGGTTTCTCTATTGCTGCATTAACCCGATTGGCAATCATCAGAGGCAAACATGCAAGTATGATATTACGGAAAAAGCTTCTACTGGATAACTGTTTTTTTCGAAATGGGATTTCTATCCATTTTTCAGAAATATAGGAAAGGAAAAGAATCAGCAAAATAGCCAATAAAAGAATATCAAAGCTTAATATGTAATTTTCAAAAACATATCGAAAAAATGCGAGCACTGGCCAATGCCAAAGATACAAAGAATAAGATAATCCACCAATCCATATCATTGGTGTAGCAGAGAGAAAAGACGTAAATCGTCCTCCATAACCACTAATCACCAGCGCTGTACCAAGACAAGGAATAAGAAATAACAGCCCTGGGAAATTACTGCCTTCTGTCATAAAGATAAAACTACAGGCAATAAAAATGAAACCCAGCCCCTGTGCCAGGGTTCTCCATTTCTGTAAATAAATTTTGCCAAAAATTCGATTATTTTTGATTATTTTTAAAGGTATCCCCCCCAACGCGAGCAAAACACCTATCAAAAACTCTGGAGTTCTAATAATAAGAGAAAAATACGATGCTCTTTTTTCTCCCTGCATCAGCAGCATCATACCAAAAACTATTAAAATAAGGGTCTTAGGAAGCAAACATGTTTTTATGGCATGATAACTTCCTGATATGACTGGTAAAAATAGGTACTTCAAACGTTCGAAAA
>NZ_LSZO01000080.1 GCF_001580025.1 Ventosimonas gracilis
CGCCACATAACGCTTAAAACAGTCCGTGTCGGCACCCGCAAAAAGCAACCACTCGCGGTCACTGATGGTTATGGTTGGCATCGGGGAGGGCTTCCTTGTCAGTTAAAGGTTCTTGGGGTTCTTGGCCGAAAATGTCGGGGCGTGCAATGCGGGCATACATTAGCCGCGCTCTTGGGATGCCTTTTTTGCGCCACTTAGATACAGATGCAGCCTTTACTTCAAAGAAACGCGCTGCTGCTGACGTGCCGCCTAGCGCGTCTATTTTTGCTGAATGTGCATGCTCTATAGGTTCCATAGCTAATAAATTAAGCCATAGCTAAATTCTATGTCAATAGCCATAGCTACCTTTCTAAAACCTAGGATGACGCTATGGAAAGCCTCGATACATTATCCGCCCGCTTGCGGAGCGCCATGAGCGCAAAAGGCGTAAAAGCCGTAGACCTTGTGCGAGTTACGGGTGCGAAGCCCCCATCAGTGCATAAATGGCTAACCGGCGGCACAAAAAACTTAAAGGGTCAAAATCTAGTAAAGACGGCAGAATTTCTAGGAGTTTCAGATGCTTGGCTTGCACATGGAGTACCACCTAGAGAGCGTGCCGCCTCGTTAGACTGGCCTTTTTATCCGTGGATACCCTACGAACAAATAGCTGTATTACCTGAAAGCTCAAGGGCTTACATTGCGTCCAGCATACGCAGAAGTTTAAGCGAGCTAGAGGCTGTGCCTGCCTACGAAGCAAGCCGACAAAAAAACGAACGGGCAGGCTAGTAAAAAAAGCATCAAAAATTAGCCATAGCTATTGACATAGAATTTAGCTATGGCTAAATTGCTTTCATCCCCCACCGGATAGAAGGAAGCAAGTCATGAAAGTAGAAGTCATCAGTGTCGGCAAAGAAAGTTACGAGATATTTATTTCCCATGGGCAGGGCGGCTATCCCACATGGCACACCGTTAGCCGCGCCCGTGCAATAGATCTCTTGGAGGATTACCGCATTAGCTATGCGGCGTTCCAACGTGACCCCAGCATGAAAAACGAGGACGATCTAAATTGGAGCAGGCATCTCTTGGGGATAATCGGCGCAACCTTTGTAGTGGATGTAGTGGAATTACCTTTTGAGCTAACAGAAGAAGAAAAGGCAAGGCTGAAAACTCTGGAAACCCAACCCGCCTAAGCCAAACAAAAAGCCCCGCTTTGCAGCAGGGCTTTAAGGATAACGCCATGAAAAAGAACGATCAGGGCAACAGCTTAATCAGCATCCCGCCGAGCATCACAAAGCCGCCGATAAGCAAACCGCCGAGCCAGATAATAATGTCCTTGCGTATGCTGTCTATCTTGGCATTCATGCTCTGCTCAAGGTTGGTTATTCGACCCTCTAACCTAACCACATCCTCTTTTGTTGCCATCTTTTCAGCATTATTTTTGGCATCAGCAGCCAAATCTCTCACCTTGGCTTCTACCGCAGCCAGTGCCTTGTCTCGCTCGTCAAAACTTTCACGGAAAGCCTCCGCCACGACTTCTGCCTGCTCTTCCGGAAACTTCGCCGCCTTGAGCTTTTTGGCGAGTTGCAATGTATCAAACGAATTAAAAGCGGCTGAACTCATCTCTTTTCCTCGCTTAGCCAGTGCATTTTTCAATGTACCTATGTTAGCACC
>NZ_LSZO01000081.1 GCF_001580025.1 Ventosimonas gracilis
GGTTTTAATGGCAAGCCCGAAGCCTGCTTTATCGCCATGCAATACGGCGCGGGGCTGGGCTTAAACCCATTGCAAGCCGTGCAAAATATCGCCGTGATTAATGGCCGCCCTTGTTTATGGGGCGATGCTGCACTTGCACTGGTACGCTCAAGCCCATTATGCGAATGGGTTAAAGAAACCCTGCAAGACAGCACAGCGATATGCACCGTTAAACGCCGCGATGAACCCGAACCCCAGTCACGTACTTTTTCATGGAAAGACGCCACCGCCGCCGGACTCGTTAATAAAGCAGGTCCCTGGAAACAATACCCCAAACGCATGCTACAACTCAGAGCACGCGCCTTTGCCCTGCGCGATATATT
>NZ_LSZO01000082.1 GCF_001580025.1 Ventosimonas gracilis
ATTAAATAATGGCCGCTTGCGTGGATGAGTCGCATGCCCGCCGTGATTTGTTTGCGGTAGCGGATGACCGCGCGTGCCGTGATCTGGTTTTGCGCGGCTTGTGCGGCAATAAAGTCGCGTGCCGATAATGGCTCAAGGCTTGCCCAAACGCGGGCTATTGTTTGCCATGCTTCAATATTCGCACCGCTTTGTGCGTCCTGGCTATTAATGGCTCGCTGTATCTCTACGCGGTGGCGCAGTTTGCCCGCTTGCATGCTGTTACCGGATCACTAT
>NZ_LSZO01000083.1 GCF_001580025.1 Ventosimonas gracilis
AGCGTCCGTTTCATGACCACCTCCTCGGCGGTCAGTAAAACCGGACAGTTCATTTGCTACTGATGCGGACAGATTACTTATCACTGACAAGCGAAATTTTACTCTTGCCAATAGGGATAAAGTAGAGCAATATATTGCGCCCTTTAGATGCTTGGCGCAAAGCTGGCTCTAAATTTTTATTGGGTGAAGTTTAGGCTCATGTAGCTCAGTTGGTAGAGCACACCCTTGGTAAGGGTGAGGTCAGCGGTTCAAGTCCGCTCATGAGCTCCATCTTAATAATGACGGATGCGTCTTTCGGGAGGCGTCTGTGCGCTGGTTGTAAGCTGCCTTGGCAGCCTGGGTTTAACTTCTCTGTGGGAGACGGTCTGATGGCCAAGGAAAAATTTGAACGCAACAAACCGCACATCAACGTGGGCACCATTGGGCACGTTGACCACGGCAAAACCACATTGACCGCTGCGCTGACCAGA
>NZ_LSZO01000084.1 GCF_001580025.1 Ventosimonas gracilis
AAATTTGAACGCAACAAACCGCACATCAACGTGGGCACCATTGGGCACGTTGACCACGGCAAAACCACATTGACCGCTGCGCTGACCAGAGTCTGCGCGGAAGCTTGGGGCGGTGCGGTGCGCGCGTTTGACCAGATTGACAACGCGCCGGAAGAAAAAGCGCGTGGTATCACCATCAATACCTCCCACGTCGAATACGACTCCCCCGCGCGTCACTACGCCCACGTCGACTGCCCGGGTCACGCCGACTACGTGAAAAACATGATTACCGGTGCCGCGCAGATGGACGGCGCGATCCTGGTCTGCTCGGCCGC
>NZ_LSZO01000086.1 GCF_001580025.1 Ventosimonas gracilis
CCCCCGCCTTTACTCGGGTGAGGTCATCGCGCTCAATCCAGACAAAACGATTGAGTGGAGAAGTGAACGCAAATTGCAGGTTCAGGGCTCTTGGTCATCGCAAATCATGGTCAAAAGCGTCGGCAGCGCCCCGCCGCCGAACGATGAAAGCGGCAGACCGGACTACAGCGCTCCCCCGCTGGCCTCGCATCTCTACATTCATGGCAACCCCGCCAAATGGCTGCAAGGTCATAACTTTGT
>NZ_LSZO01000087.1 GCF_001580025.1 Ventosimonas gracilis
CGGGCTACGCCCTACGCCGCCTGAAACCGCAAGGCAAAACCGGACAGTTCATTTGCTTTAAAACCGGACAAGTCTATTTGTTGACAACAGCCGTGCTCTCCCCTCTCTCGCGCAAGCGGGCGAGGGCTAGGAGGGTCTAAGCTGCCGTGCGCCGCAGCAGTTGGTAGAGGGCGAGGCCGATTAGCCCGCAGAAGGCGAGCAGGCTCCAGTCGGCGATGGACAGGCCAAACAGTGTCCAGTCGACTTTGGCGCAGTCGGCGGTGCCGTGCAGGACTTTGCCGATGACTTCGGTAAAGGGCATGACTTCCAGCATAAAGTCGAGCGGCGGCAGGCAGGCGGCGAGCTGATCCGGCGGCAGGCTTTGCAGCCAGATTTGCCGTCCGGCTGCCGCTGCGCCAAGGGCGGCAAACAGTAGCAGCAGTACGGCATAAATGCGTCTGCCGATAGCTGCCGGGTTATGCAGCGCGGCAATGAGGCAGGTGATTCCGGCCAAGATAAAAAAGCCGCGTTGCACCAAGCACAGCGGGCAGGGGATTAAGCCTTTGACCTGCTCCAAATAGAGCGCGACCAGCATCAAGCCAAGGCAGAAGGCAAATCCGGCGAGAAAGATTGGGCGTGTACCCAGCAGAGGCGACATAAGCATTCCATTCGGCCGCAAAGGGGCATCTAAGGTAGAGAAAGGGCGGATGAGTTACAAGAGCGGCTCTTCCCTGCTCCTAGCCCGCATGCAGGTGAGGGGAGACTAAGCGCGGCAAATTGCCTGAGGACTTATTTTTTCGCACTGCCTGCTCAGTACAACCATCAACACAACATAAAGATTGCCGCCTGCCTGCCGATAGGGTTTGGTCTTTCGCTGATTGTTGTCTTGAGAGTTCCGATGAAACTTCGTTCCATTGCGCTTACCGTGACCATGCTGGCCGGAGCCAGCGTGCTGGCGGCGGTGATTGCGCTGATTTTGTATACCCTTTCCGCCCGATCACATACACAAAAATTGGTGGAAGCCAGCACGCAAAAATTGGAGATACAGATGGTTCACGAGCGTTTAGCGGCCTTGGCGCATGCACAGGTGCAGCATATCGCCCGCGACCTCGATGCGCCGATGTCGCTCGCAGTCAATCTGGCCAAGACCAACGCCATGCTGGCGAAAAGCAATCAGCGCGTGGGTGATGTGGACAAGATGTTCAGCCGACAAGAGTTAAGTGCGTTATTGCAGGAAAGGCTGCTTGCCAACCCACAACTGGGTGGTCTTTATGCCGGTTGGGAAATGGATGCCTTTGACGGCCATGATGCCTTGCACCCAAACGAGCCGGGGCATGATGCGGACGGGCGCTTATTGGCTTGGTGGTTTCGTGCCGGCGGGGCGCTTAAATTCAATACCTTGGTGGATGTGGAGAACGAGCAACGCAACCGCTTCGGCATGCGTATGGGCGAGTTTTACCTGTGTCCCAAACAATCCCTTCGTCCTTGTGTGGTTGACCCGTATCCGTACGCCTTACCAGTAGACGGGCGGACCACCATGCTTAGCTCGTTCAGTGCGCCGGTTATGGTCGATGGCAAGTTCGTCGGCGTGGCCGGTGCGGATTTATCGATGGAACACATTCAAAAAATTTTGTTGGAGGCCAATGCCGACCTGTATAACGGCGCGGGCAATATGGGACTGATTGCCAGCAATGGTCATCTGGCGGCCTGGACCGGCAATGAGCGGATGATTGGCGAAAAAGCGAGCAATGTGCTGACCTCTGGCCGTCTGCTGCGCCCAGCGGATTTGCCGATCAATAAGGTGCATTTTGAGCAAGACCGTAAAAGCGGCTTGCTGGAACTGTTGCTGCCGTTTCAGGTCGCCGAAACCAACACGCGCTGGGCATTGCTGCTGCAATTACCGGAACAAGCGCTGTTCGCTGATGCCAATCAAATGAATGCGCAGCTTGGCGAGAAGCGAAAGGAAGAACTCTACGGTATGTTGCTGATTGGTTTTTTGGTTGGCCTGCTCGGGCTTATCGTGACTTGGCTAGTGGGCCGTGGCATTGCCCGCCCGCTGACGCAAATGGTCGCCATGCTCGATGATATTGTAGGTGGCAAAGGCGACTTGACGCGCCGCCTGCAAAGTCATCGCAACGATGAATTGGGACGTATCAGCAAAGGCTTTAACGGCTTTCTCGACCAGTTGCAAACCATGATTGCGCAAGTGGTCGGCTCAGTACAAAAAGTGGGCGAATCATCCAGACACACGGCGCAAATTGCCGTCAATACCAACGAAGGCGTGCAGCGCCAGTTGGCGGAAATCGAATTGGTCGCCACCGCCGTGCACGAGATGACCGCTACCGCGCAAGACGTGGCACGCAACGCCGGTATGGCGGCCGAAGCCGCCAATCACGCAGACCAGGCCGCCGGACACGGCAAGCGCACGGTGGAAGAAACCGCGCAGTCGATCCGCAACCTCGCAGCGGAAATCGGTCACGCCGTGAGCGTGGTACAGAGCCTTGCCAAGGACAGCGAAAACATCAACGCGATTTTGACCACCGTCCGCAGCATTGCCGAACAAACCAATCTACTCGCCCTTAACGCGGCAATTGAGGCCGCGCGCGCGGGCGAACAAGGCCGCGGTTTTGCCGTAGTCGCCGATGAGGTGCGCAATCTGGCGCAGAAAACGCAAAAAGCCACCGAAGAAATCCAAGCCATGATCGCCGCCCTGCAAAACGGCACGCGCGAAGTGGTGCGCGTGATGGAAGAAAGCCAGAGCAAAACCGATGACAGCGTGCAACAAGCCACTGAAGCGGCGCACGCGCTGGAATCCATCACCCAAGCCGTTTCGGTGATTAACGATATGAACACCCAAATCGCCAGCGCCGCCGGTCAACAAAGCGCGGTTGCCGAAGACTTGGGGCGCAATGTCAGCTCCATCAATCAGGTCGCCAATCAAGTCGCCGAAGGTGCCAACGAAACCAGCCACGCCAGCGCCGAACTCACCCGCCTCGCCGAACAACAGCGGGCGCTGGTTGGGCAATTCAGGATTTAACCGCCCTACCCTCTCCCGCAGGCGAGCGGGGGAGCCAAGAAACGCTCCCCGCCCATTGATGAAAGAGGGGTTGGGGAAGAGGGCAAGAGACCGCACAATAGCGCTGCTTGTTGCTAATAAAGAGCGCCTGCCGTGCACCACTTAACCTTTGACAACCGCTATGCCCGCTTGGGTGATCGCTTTTCCGTAGCGGTTTTGCCCGAACCGCTTGATAACCCGCGCCTGCTGATAGTAAGTCCCGCTGCGGCAGCATTGCTGGGTGCAGACCCTGCCTCGCTGCAATCGGCCGAATGTATCGCGCAAATCAACGGTCAAGCAGACTTTCCGGGGACTGAGCCACGGGCGATGGTCTACGCCGGTCATCAATTTGGCGCGTACAACCCAAGACTGGGTGACGGACGTGGTCTGCTACTGGGCGAAGTCACTCACGCAAACGGCGAGCGCTGGGATTTACACCTAAAAGGCAGCGGGCAAACGCCCTTTTCGCGTATGGGCGATGGCCGCGCGGTACTGCGCAGCAGCATTCGGGAATTTCTCGCCAGCGAGCATTTGGCCGCGCTTGGCATTCCCACCACCCGCGCCCTTGCGCTTATCGGTTCGGATACCAAGGTTTTCCGTGAGCGCCAAGAAAGCGCGGCGCTGCTGCTACGACTTGCGCCCAGCCATCTGCGCTTTGGGCATTTTGAATACTTCTACTACAACCGCCAGCACGCAGAACTTAAGCAGCTTGCGAAATGGGCTTTGCGCGAATATTACCCACAGTGCGCGGACTTTACCGAGATGCTGCGCGAAATCATCAGCCGCACCGCTTATTTAATTGCGCTGTGGCAAGCCTATGGTTTTTGTCATGGCGTGATGAATACCGACAATATGTCCCTATTAGGGCTTACCTTTGATTTTGGCCCTTACGCCTTTTTGGATGACTTTAATCAAAACCATATCTGCAATCATTCGGATGATAGCGGGCGTTACAGTTTCAATAATCAAGTACCGATTGCCCACTGGAATTTAACCGCACTGGCACAGTGTTTTACCCCGTTTATCGCCGTCGATAAGTTGCGCGAACTACTGCAAGATTTTTTACCGCAGTACCAAACACAGTATTTACAACGCATGCGCTTACGTTTGGGGCTTTATGATGAAGAACCTAGCGACGGCGTATTGATACAAAATCTGTTGTCACTGATGCAGCAAAGTGCGTCCGATTACAATAACTTTTTCCGCCATTTAAGCGAGCAACCTGCTGAAGCTGCGCTTGTCCATTTGCGTGATGGGTTTATTGACCTCAAAGGCTTTGATGCGTGGTCGCGCGATTATCTTAAGCGCTGCAACAATGACGCTCGCAATGAGAATAAACGTCAAGCGCAAATGCAGGCGGTTAATCCAAAATATATTTTGCGTAATTATTTAGCACAACAAGCCATTAGCGCTGCCGAACAAGGCGATTATCAGCCGCTTAATGAGTTATTTAATCTATTGTCTCGCCCATTTGAACAACAACCCGGCAAAGCGCACTACGCCGCCCGCCCGCCGGATTGGGGACGGCATTTGTCCATCAGTTGTTCGTCTTAAAAGCATCCCCTTCCAGCCCGGCCGTTTGCAGGGCGGTTTTGAAGGCTTGGATAAGCGGTTCACGCACACGGCTTTTGCGGACAATCAGGGAAAAAGGCGATTGATAGGCAAAAATACCGGGATTAAGTGCGTGCAGTTTGCCCCGTTCGACCCAGGGCTGTGCGTAATGCTGCGGTAAATAACCCATCCACGCGCCAGAGAGCACCAAAATCAGTTGCGCTTCCATCGTTTCCACCGTCGCTTCGCTGTGGCGAAAGCCGTGCCGCGCGAGTTCCGCCTGGTTCCAGTAACTGCGGCTAACCATGCGTTGGCGGGCAATTTGTGCGGTGGATACGTTCTGCTTGCCAAACAAGGCATGCGACTGCCCGCAATATAAATAGTGCTGCTCCAAGTACAGCGGCTGATAAAGCAATCCGTTCATCTGCGCGGGGAATGCGCCAATGGCTAAATCCAGGCGGTCATCGGCAACCGCAAGCTGTAGCTCCCAAGGCGGCAGGATAACCAAATTAAGGTGCACCGCCGGATGCTGCCGTCCGTAAAGGCCAATCGCGGCAGCCAGCGGCAGCGACGGATGGTCGGCCATCGCATCCAACGTACCTAAACGAAAAGTGCCGCGTAGTTCGCCCTTAAGGCTTTGTGCATAGCGGTCAAAATCCTCAAGCCTGCCCAGCAGTTGCAGGCACTGCTGATAAAACTGCTCGCCGCGACTGGTCAATTTAAAACCACTGCGCCCGCGATGGCAGAGCACTACACCAAGCTGCGCTTCCAGTTGGCTCATGTAGTTGCTGATGGCCGGGGCAGACAGTTGCAGTTCTTGCTGCGCATTGGCAAAGCCTTGGCAACGCGCCACGGCGACAAATACTTGCAGCAGTTTCAAATCAGGCAAAGCGGCTTTCATAGGCAGTCCCCATCAGCATTTACGCATGATACTTCACAAAATCATTAACTAAGTTTTTAAAACCGTGGGGTTTTATTGGTAGGCCATCTACATAACAATCTGCACAACAATCGGCCTACTTAACCACAACTACTTAAAGACAACCGTGACTACAAAATTTCATCAGCCTTTAGGCGGCAATGAAGTGCCGCGTTTTGGCGGCATTGCCACCATGATGCGCCTGCCCCATATCCAATCGGCCGAAGACAAGCAACAGCTCGATGCCGCTTTTGTCGGCGTGCCGCTGGATATTGGCGCGTCCCTGCGCTCCGGCAGCCGCTTTGGCCCGCGCGATATTCGCGCCAATTCGGTACTGATCCGCCCGTACAACATGGCGACCGGCGCGGCGCCCTTTGACAGCATCAATGTCGCCGATATTGGTGATGTCGCCATCAATACTTTTAACCTGCTTGATGCCGTGCGAATTATCGAAGAGGCTTACGACGAGATTTTACGCTTTGGCATTCGCCCGCTGACTTTGGGCGGCGACCATACCGTCACGCTGCCGATTTTGCGTGCCATGCGCAAAAAATACGGCAAAGTCGGGCTTATCCACGTAGACGCGCATGCCGATGTCAACGATGAGATGTTCGGCGAAAAAATCGCCCACGGCACCACCTTTCGCCGCGCGGTGGAGGAAGACCTGCTTGATTGCCCGCGCGTGGTGCAAATCGGCCTGCGCGCGACCAGCTACGGCGCGGACGATTTTAATTGGGGTCGCCGCCAAGGCTTTCGTGTGGTGCAAGCCGAAGAATGCTGGCACCAATCACTCGCCCCACTGATGGCTGAAGTACGCGAGCAAGTCAGCGGCGGGCCGGTTTACCTGTCCTTTGATATTGACGGCATTGACCCGGCCTTCGCGCCCGGCACCGGCACGCCAGAAATCGGTGGGCTGACCACCATCCAAGGAATGGAAATCGTCCGCGGCTGCTTGGGGTTAGACCTTGTCGGCACCGACCTGATGGAAGTCTCCCCGCCCTACGACACCACCGGCAGCACTTCAATACTCGCCGCCAATTTGCTCTATGAAATGCTTTGCGTGTTGCCGGGGGTGAAGCATCAATAGGATTTTAAGATAACATCGGCTTTTATTGTTTCTAATAACAACAAAAGAGGTAAACCGTGTCATTCCAATTTCTCTTGACCGCCAAAATAATTATGGAACGCGGCCTGCGCCAGAAGACCGGCGAGCATTTGGCCGCACTTGGCTTAAACAAAGTGCTGCTGGTCACAGACCCCGGCGTTAAAAACGCCGGTCTCTTGCCGCCGGTTTATGCCAGTTTGCAAAAATCGCAGATTACATTTGTGGAAATCGCTGACGTTAAGGCCAATCCCCGCGCCGCCCCTATCAATCAAACCGCCGCGCGTTTTCGCGGGCAAGGCTTTGACGGTCTACTCGCCGTCGGCGGCGGCAGCGCAATGGATGCGGCTAAAGCCTTGGCTGTACTGCTGACCCATGAGGGCAGGATTGAGGACTACGAGGGCGCATTCACCTTAAAGCGCCCTGCCCTGCCGGTCGTTGCCATACCCACTACGGCAGGTACCGGCAGCGAGGTGACGTTTTTCTCGGTGATTACCGACAGCCAACGTCAAACCAAAATGAGCCTGCTCGACTACCGTATCGGTCCGCAGCTGGCGCTGCTCGATAGCGACATTACCGCCAGCCTGCCGCCCGCTGTGGCGGCGGCAACCGCCGTGGATGCGCTAACCCACGCCATCGAAGCCTACACCGGCAAACTGGCCAACCCGATTAGCGACGGTCTCGCGCTGCACGCCATTCGCTTGATTGCGCAAAACCTCAAAGCCGCCGTGCTGGAAGCGGATAACTTTGCTGCCCGCGAGCAAATGCTAATCGCCAGCCTGATGGCCGGCATGGCCTTTGGCAACGCCGATATTGCCAGTGTGCACTGTATTTCCGAGTCCATCGGCGGGCTGTACGACACGCCGCACGGCGTGGGCAATGCCATCTTTTTACCCTTTGTTTTTGCCCACAACCAACAGGCCGACCTCAAGCGTCATGCCGATGTAGCTTATGCGCTGGGTATTGACCCTGCCCTGCCCGCAGAAAGCGCCGCACAGGCTGCGGTCGATAGGTTATTTGCGCTAAACCGCACGCTGGGCATTCCCCGTTTTGCCGAATTACCGAATGTCCGCGAGGCCGATTTTTTATTGATTGCCGAGAAATCCAAAAATAATATTTCCGACTCCACCAATATCAAACCGATGACAGTGGAGAGCTACCTCTCCATTCTTCGCGCCGCTTGGCAATGGCAGGGATAAGCCGATGACAGAGCCTAAACAAGACGCAGGTCTTCGCCGCAATGTGATGAGCGGTGCGGAACTCGCCGCCCAGGCCATTGCCAGCATTGCCCCCAGCGCAGTGATTGCCTTTACCGCCGCCGCGATTTTTGCCGGAGCGGGTAATGGCACCATGCTTTCATTTTTGCTGGCGACCATCGTCATCCTCTGTATCGGCTGGTGCGTGGTGGTCTTTGCGCGCAGAAACGCCTCGGCCGGTTCGCTCTATACCTATGTCGCCAAAGGGCTTGGCCCACTCGGCGCGTATTTGGCCGGTATTGCGTTGCTGATTGGCTGCTGGGGCATTGCCGCCGGCTCCTTGGGCGGTGCGGTGTCTTACAGTGCGGATTTGCTCGCTGGATTTGGTCTGCCCACTACGAGTCTGGCCGCACATAGCACGCTGGCAATAGTGCTGGGCGGCTTGGCGACGCTGTTTACCATTCGCGGCATTCGGCTTTCTGCGCGCGTTTCCTTGGTGCTGGAGCTGCTTTCCATCGCTATCATCCTTGTGCTACTAGTCGCTGCGCTGGCGTCTTCTGGCGAACGCGCCTGGAGTCCGGCGCAATTTAGCCTGGATGGCGTACCTTTTCAGGGAGTCGCCAGCGGTATGGTGTTGGGCATTTTGGGTTTTGTCGGCTTTTCCTCCGCCGATGCACTGGGGCGCGAGGCCAAAAATCCCTACCGCGCCATTCCCCGTGCCGTGATGTGGAGCGCCGCGCTGGTCGGCCTGCTCTATTTGTTTTCCGCCTACACGCAAATTGCCGTGCTCGGTGATGACTTGGCAACGGTCGCCAGCCCCCTGCAAGCGTTGACCGAACGTACCGGCATGCCGGACTGGTTTACTGCGGTACTTAATTTTGGCGTAGCCGCTTCGTTTTTTGCCGTGGTGGTCGCGCCGCTGAATGTGATTGGGCGGATTGTCTACGTGATGGGCAAGGAAGGCGTGGTACACGAAGCGCTCGGCAGAACCCACGAAACCCACTTGACCCCACACCGCGTGCTGCTGATATTCGGCCCGGCAGCGATTGTGCTGGATGTCATTCTGCTTGGGCTTAATGTCACGCCGATGGATATTGTGGTCTGGGTCGATACTTGGGGCACTTACGGCTATATGGTCGCCTACGCCCTGGTCGCCGCCGCCTGCATGCGCTATGTGCGCCAGCAAAATCTGCCCAAACGCCTGGTTGATAGCTGCGCCTTGGTCGCCATTATCGCCATGAGTTACGTATTCTTCGCCAATGTCTGGCCGACTCCCGACTATCCACTTAATGTAATGCCTTATTTATTTTTAGCCTGCATGCTGATCGCACTGATTTGGTACGGCTGGCTCAAACAAAACCATCCCCATGTTATTAAACGTATTGGCGAGACGGAAACGGATGTATTATCCGGCGTGGGCTAATCGACTGAACATCCAATAACAATAAATGGAATTGGAAAGTGAACATAAAAAGTACCGTTAATATCGATGAACAACTACTCAACCAACGGGGCTACCGGCAAGAGTTACAACGCGGATTATCGCTTTGGTCATCCTTTGCCGTAGGTTTTGCGACCGTCTCACCGGTTGTCGGCATTTATGCCGTGATGTCGTTGGCTGCCATTCATATGGGACCTGCCTGGGTGTGGATTGTCCCCATTTGTTTGCTGATGCAACTCTTGGTCGCACTGGTTTATGCCGAACTCGCTTCACGCTATCCACTCGCCGGTGGTTGCTATCAATGGGTTAAATACTTGGGCGGTGCCCGCATGGGCTGGTTTACCGGCTATCTGTATCTGGCTTCAGCCTTGGCTTCGTTAAGTACGGTCGCTTATTTGGGCGGCTTTTGGCTGTGGCTGTTATTGACCGGTGAAGCACCGGCAGCCAACGCCCAGGTTTTTAGTGGATTTATTCTGTTATTGCTTGGGCTTTTCGTTAATCTGCTTGGCATCAATCCACTTAAATACTTTGTCAATGCCGGTATTTTGGCCGAAGCCATTGCTTCCATCGGCATGGGTTTGCTGTTGTTATTATTTTTCCGCAATCACGATTTTTCCTTGTTATTGCAAGGTATAACAAGCGGTGAAGGCACTTCTTTAAACGGTTTTTTAACCGCAATGGCGGTTGGCGGCTGGGCATTTTTGGGCTTTGATGCCTGCTCGCAAGTGGCCGAAGAAACCCGGCAAGCACAAAAATCCACACCACGCGCCATTTTACGCGCCATTACTTTAGTCGGACTTACCGTGATGTTAACCGCTTTTGCTGTCACCTTATCGTTTGAAGATACTCAAGGCATGGTTTCCGGTGAAGTGTTTGACCCGGTCACGCCCGCCGTGGTTAATGCTTTTGGTCAATGGGCGCAAACACCTTTTGTTGCCATCGTATTGATTGCTTTTATTGCCTGCACCGTTTCCATCCAAACCTATATCAGCCGCGCGTTATTTGGTATGGCACGCGATAAAACACTGCCAGCGGCTTCTTTACTTAAACAGGTTGACCGGCGCAAAGTCCCCTTTGTCGCCATGCTGGTCGCAACCATGATAGCCAGCGCCGGTTTATTGCTGGGTTTAAACGCTACCGCTGTCGGTACTTTAATTGCCTTTGGCAGCGGCGGCTTTTATTTTGTTTTTCTGATAGTCGTCAGTTGTGCACTATTGGCTCGACTGCGCGGACGTTTAATCGATAATGCACAGACATTTAATCTGGGCATTTGGCGCTGGCCGGTTAATCTTATGGCGTTTTTCTGGCTGATATTTGAGGCCATCAATATTGCTTGGCCGAGAATTGAACTGGCTCCGGCCGATGCTCCCTGGTTTCAGGTTTGGGCGGTTTTTTTGATATTCTCCATACTGGCGGTCTTGGGCATTATCTATCTTTTGATATACCAGCCCGAAAAAACGCTTCCCCGGCATAAAACCCAACAAATACAAGGATGATCCCATGAAACCTCTTTTAACGACCACTTGCTTTAGCGCCCTGGCGGTTTTTTTAAGTTCGCCCGCTTTGGCACAAAATCAATTAAATGCTTTGGTCTGGTGCGACCATACGGACCCTGCGTTAATTGAACCCTTTGAAAAAGCGCACGGCGTCAAGGTTAATCTTAAGGAGTACTCGGGCACTGGCGAGGGCATTTCCATTATTGAACAATCCCGCTCGGGCGATTGGGATGTATTGGTGGTTGATACGGTCGATATACTGCGTCTTGCCGATATGGATTTACTCGCTGAATTGCCCGAAAGCGCCCTGCCGCTTGCCGATATTTTTCCCGAACTGTTAATGCCGAAAAACACCCGTCGTGATGGCAAGATTTATGGCATCACCGAAAAGTTTGGCTACAACACGCTCTCCTACAATAAAAATAAAGTCAACATCAAGGATATGGATAACATCCAGGTTATTTTGTCGCCTGCTTATAAAAACCGCATTGCACTCTATGATTACTATCTGCCATTAATTGGCTTAACCGGTATTGCCCTTGGCAAACCCACTGCCGAATTGACTTTGGCTGATTTGCCAGCCATTCGCAGCACGTTGTTTGAAATGAAGAAAAACGCCCGCCAAGTCAGTGATGTCGTTGCTGCGCAAACGGCACTGGCGACCGGCGAAGTGGATATTGTGGTTGGCGGCGGTGAGTGGTTAACGGCGGCGCTTTCCGTTGAAATGCCCGAACTCGACTGGACTATTCCCGAGCAGGGCGCTTTGCTCTGGTCGCAAGCACTCGCCATTTTTAAAGACTCCAAAAAACCAGAGCTTGCCATTCAATTTGTGCAATATATTTTAAGCCCCGAAGGACAAGCCCGATTGGCGACATCTTCTTGCTATTGGGCGATGCCAAGCAATAATAAAGCAGCCGATTATTTAACTGCGCCACAAAAACAAGTACTGCGCTGGGATAGCCAATCCGAATACTTAAAAAAAGCACAGCTTTATCCGCTTATTGATGCCGATTTGGATGAAGCCATGCAGGATATTTGGACTGAAATGTTGCAACAGTAATGGCTACCAACAGGTCATTGGAACGTGCCGAGAAGCGGCGCGGCTGGCTGCTCGCAACACCGGCACTGTTGTGGACAGCCGCTTTTTTTATCGTGCCTTTTGTTTGGATGGCAATATTAAGCCTGTGGACAAAGCAAGGGCGCGAATGGGTCGCCAGTTGGACCTTTGCCAATTACCTCGCCTTTTTTGAGCGGGCGCACCTGTTTAAAGGGCTGGTGGTTTCATTGCAAATTACCGCCGTGGTGACGCTAATTTCTCTGCTGCTGGCTTGGCCGCTTGCTTTTATCCTCGCCGAAAAAGTTCCCAAGCGTTGGCAACGCACCGCGTTATTGCTGGCGATTTTGCCGTTTTGGACTTCCTATGTGGTGCGTTCTTATTCTTGGCTATTGGTGCTTTCCAGTGGCGGCGTGGTGAATCAAACCTTGCTGGCGTTGGGACTGATTAACGAGCCGCTTTCGCTCTCTGCCAATCGTATCGGCACGATCATTGGCTTTGTGCATTTTTTTGTGATGCTGCTCACGCTCACCATCTACACCAATCTGCTGCAGCTATCGCCCAACTACCGCCGCGCTGCCGCCGATTTGGGTGCAAGCGCCTTACAAACCTTCTGGCATGTGATTTTGCCACTGACCCGCCCGGGGATTATGGTTGGCGCGTTTTTAACCTTTGTACTTTGCATGGGCGACTACATCACCCCGCAGATTTTGGGCGGCAATAACGAATTGGTACTGCCGCAAGTCATCATGCTGCAACTGGGCAGGCGTGCCGATGTGCCGATGGCGGCGGCGCTGTCGTTAGTGTTGATGGCGGTTATCACGCTCGCCTATATCGGCAGCTCCCGTTGGCTCAAGATGGAGCGCACCTGATGGGCCGACTAAAAACCGTGTTGATTTGGCTGTATGGCGGATTGTTGTTCGGCTTTATCTTTTTGCCGGTGGTGGTACTGGTGCTGTTTTCCTTTCAGGATGGCGGCTTGCCGGTGCCGCCGCTGTCCGGCCTTAGCCTGCGTTGGTATGAGGCCGTTTTCGCCGACAGCCGCTTAATGAACGCACTGCTACGCTCGTTAGCGGTTGCCGCGCTGTCTTCGCTGCTCGCCTGTGTACTTGGCTTTTTCGCCGCCTGTGCGCTCGCCCGCCACCGCCTGCCCGCCAGTGCCTTAATTAGGGCATTGCTGGTCGCGCCGATGATGGTCAGCACCTTGATTATCGGCTTGGGTTTGCTGCAATGGCTCAATTTGCTGGGCGTGCCGCTATCGTTGTGGACGGTGGGTATCGCTCATGTAGTGATTAACCTGCCGCTGTGCTTTGCCATTATTTACGCCTCGATGGGCGCACAGCAGGTAAATATCGAACGTGCCGCTCGCGATTTGGGCGCAGGCGAATGGCAGGTGCTCGCCTTGGTGACAGCACCGATGCTTGCTCCTGCCTTGTTGGCGGCGTTTTTTCTGTCCTTTACCTTTAGTTGGGATGAATTTATTGCCGCCTTTTTGCTGTCGCGCTTTGAGCCGACTTTACCGGTGGAAATATGGGGCATGCTGCGAGCCGGTTTAAACCCCAAACTCAATGCGATCGGCAGCTTGGTATTTTTGGTTTCCATCGTACTGCTCGCGCTCGCCGAATTAACCTTTTTGCGCAAATCAGGAAAAATCACGTGACCGCTGCCGTTTCCATTCAACACTTAAGCAAACAGTACGGCGCTTTTATCGCGCTCAATGATTTTTCGCTGCAGATTGCGGCTGGCGAATTTATTGTTCTGCTTGGTCCTTCCGGCTGCGGCAAAACTACGCTGCTGTCCATGCTCGGCGGCTTTATCGAACCCTCTTTCGGGCAGATTGTCATTGGCGGGCGCGAGATGACTCATGTACCGCCCGCCAAGCGGCCAACAGCAACCCTGTTTCAGGATTACGCGCTGTTTCCACACCTGCGCCTTATCGACAACGTCGCCTTTGGCCTGCGCATGCGTGGCATGGGGCGGGGCGAACGGCGACAAAAGGCGCTGGCTTGTCTTGAAACCGTAGGGCTTGCCAGCGAAGCGCAAAAAAAACCGCATGAGCTATCCGGCGGTCAGCGCCAGCGTGTGGCTTTGGCGCGGGCGCTGGCCGTCACCCCCGAGGTTTTGCTGCTGGATGAGCCGCTGGGCGCATTGGATTTAAAACTGCGCCGCCAGCTACAAGACGAGTTGAAATCCATCCAAAAACAGCTTGGCACGACCTTTATTCATGTGACCCACGACCAAGAAGAAGCGCTCGCCATTGCCGACCGCATCGTACTGATGAACAGCGGACAGATTGAAGACCTAGGTACACCACAGCAGGTTTACCTCAATCCGCGCTCGCGGTTTTCTGCCGGATTTATGGGCGAGGCCAATTTTTTGCCCGCGACCGTAAAGGCCATCCACTCGGATGTTATCGGAGTACAAACCGAGCAGATGGCACTATCGCTGCCGATTGCGGCTTTTAAACGGATAACGCCTGCCATAGGCCAGCCGCTTAGCCTGTGCATTCGTCCTGAACACTTTATGCGGGCAGAACAGAGATTTTCGTTGGGCAGCGCGCTGGTGCAAAGCTGTGATTTTTTCGCCAACCACTGGCGCTGCCAAGTACTTTACGGCGGACACCGGCTCAAAGTCTATCGACCGCTTGAAGCACCGCCTAAAGTCGGGCAAATGCTGGATTTATCAGTGCCGAAAGAATGTTTGGTCGTGCTTAAAGATGAATAACGCCAAACCGCGCATTGCCGCTGAAAACTGGTATCGACTGCGCCGTCTTGCAAACGGCGTCACTGCGATTGACGAGCCTTGGATACGCGAATTTTACCGCTGCAATATCTGGCACGTGCGCGGACGGGACAGCGATTTACTGGTCGATAGCGGCATGGGCGTGGTCTCGCTGGTCGATTGGGTGCCCAAAGTCACAGAAAAGCCGCTGCTCGCCGTCGCCAGCCATACCCATTTTGATCATATCGGCGGTCATCACGAATTTCCCTGCCGCGCCGTGCACCGCGCCGAAGCCGAGCTGCTGGCCCATCCCACGCGGCAAAACACGCTGGCCGATGAGTACGCGACCGATGATATTTTCGACGCGCTGCCGCCTTTGCCCTACTGCTCCACCCGCTACGCCGTTAAACAAGCGCCCGCTACGCACTTATTGGAAGACGGCGACATCATCGACTTGGGCGACCGCCATTTTGAAGTGATCCACACGCCCGGCCATTCCCCGGGCGGCATTGCCCTGTATGAACGAGCAAGCAAGATGCTGTTCTCCGGCGACATTCTCTACGACGGCCCACTGATTGAAGACTGCTATCACTCCAACCTTACCGACTACATCGCCTCAATGGAGCGCCTGCTGCGTCTGCCGGTACAGATGGTACACGGCGGACACTTTCCCAGTTTTGACGGCAAGCGTTATCAACAGTTGATACGCGCTTGGCTGGACGATAAACAGTAATCCATGCACTGACAGCCTGTTTGCCGGAGAAGGCAAAAATAACGCCGTTTTTGGTGGGCAGCCTTATCCCCCGTTATACTCCTCGTTTTGCTTTTGCTTAAGTTTCCAAGGAATGCCCATGTTTGAGAATCTCACCGACCGTCTTTCGCAAACGCTGCGCACAGTGACCGGCAAGGCGCGGCTGACCGAGAACAATATCCGCGACAGTCTGCGCGAGGTTCGCATGGCGCTGCTGGAAGCCGATGTGGCGTTGCCGGTGGTCAAAGACTTTGTCATGCGCGTGCGCGAACGGGCGATTGGCAGCGAGGTGATGAAAAGCCTAAGCCCGGGGCAAGCACTGATCAAAATCGTCCGCGCCGAACTCGAAGCGCTGATGGGCGGCGGTACCGCTGAGCTTGACTTATCGACCCAGCCACCGGCGGTTATCCTGCTCGCCGGTCTGCAAGGTGCGGGCAAGACCACCACGGCGGGCAAACTCGCGCGTTTTCTTAAAGAGCGCAAAAAGAAATCGGTGATGCTGGTATCGGTCGATATTTACCGTCCAGCGGCCATTGAGCAATTAAAGGTGCTGGCCGGGCAAGTGGGCGTGGAATTTTTCGGCGCAGACAGCGGGCAAAAACCGGTCGCCATTGCAGAAGCGGCGCTTAAAGCCGCGCGGCTTAAGCATATTGACGTGCTTATCCTCGACACCGCGGGTCGCCTGCACGTCGATGCCGAGATGATGGAAGAAATCAAAGCCTTGCACGCGGCGGTCAAACCGGTGGAAAGCCTGTTTGTGGTCGATTCGATGACCGGCCAGGACGCGGCCAATACCGCCAAAGCCTTTGGCGAGGCGCTGCCGCTTTCCGGCGTGGTACTGACCAAAGTGGACGGTGATGCCCGTGGCGGCGCGGCGCTTTCGGTGCGGCAAATCACCGGCAAGCCGATTAAATTTATCGGCAGCGGCGAGAAAACCGACGCGCTCGAACCCTTCCACCCCGACCGCATTGCCTCGCGCATTCTCGGCATGGGCGACGTGCTCAGCCTGATTGAACAAGCCGAACACAAAATTGACCAAGAAAAAGCCGCCAAACTCAGCAAAAAACTGCAAAAAGGCAAAGGCTTTGATTTGGAAGACTTCCGCGACCAATTGCAGCAGATGAAAAACTTAGGGGGGCTCGGCAGTCTGATGGACAAGCTACCGCAAATCGGCGGCATGAATTTAGGCCAGATGGGCAGTGCGCAAGAGGTGGCGCAAAAGCAAATGCAGCAGATGGAAGTCATCATCAATTCAATGACCCCAGCCGAACGGCGCGACCCCGAGCTGATTAACGGTTCGCGCAAACGCCGTATTGCGCAAGGTTCCGGCACCCAGGTGCAAGATGTCGGCAAACTGCTTAAGCAGCACAAGCAAATGCAAAAGATGATGAAAAAAGTCAGCGGCAAAGTCGGCGTGGGCAAAATGCTGCGCGGCCTTGGCAACATGCTGCCTGCGGGCATGCCAAGGCGTTAGGGTCTGTTCCCGTTTCAAACGTGGCCGCGACGGAGGCAGATTTTTCACGCGGCAAGGCGCGAGGAGAGAAATTTGCTCATGCAAATGAACGACGAGCAACACAGCGGCGCGAAAAATCTGCCCCGTCCCTTCGGGCTGCGCCCAAAATTTCGCCATACGTTGTTGCAGCACTTGCCAAGGTTGTACACATTGGCTGCATGCTGCGCCTAGTCTGGCGAAATTTTGAGCAGCAGCGCGGCTCGCGTTTGAAGCGGGAGCAGGCCCTCAAGTTTTGCATCCCGTCGCCGACAACCCGGATACCCCGGTAAAAAGCAAAACCCTTGGAGATTTCCCCATGAGTACGCCCATCAGCGCCCCCGCCAATCAGCCCATCAATGGCATTGCCCGCATTCGTCCAACAGGCTTTGCGACAGACAATCAGGCCGCCGTCAATAGGCACTGCTGTCAAGCGCGCGGCGAGACGGTTGAACTCAGCCAACAAGCGCAAACCTTGCAGCAAGTCAGCGCTTGCCAATGTGCGCAGCCGGTAGTTGACCAAAGCCGCGTCGAGCGTCTGCGTGAAGCCATCGAAAATGGCGGCTACTCCATCGACAGCCAGCGGCTCGCCAGCAAAATGCTTGCCTTTGAGCGCGACCTGTAACGCCATGTCCAGCGACCAAGCAGGGCAGGCGCTGCATCTGGCCGAACAACTGCTCGCGCTTTTGGAGCTGGAAGCGAGCGCTCTTGCCGAACAGGACTTGGAGCAACTGCAAACCCTGCCAGGTGAAAAACAATCCCTGCTGGACGCACTGGAACAGCAGCAAGCGTTACTGGCGGACTATTCGCCCGAGCAAACCGCCCCATTACGCCGCGTATTAGAACAATGCCAAGCCGCCAATCAGCGCAACGGACGGGTTATTCACAGTCAACAAGCCAGCAACAAAAGCCTGCTTAGCCTTTTACGCGGCGGTGATGAACGCTTATCGACCTACACCCCGCTCGGCAGCCGAACAAGCGCCCCATCGCTATCGCTGGGTTTAGCCTGAAAGCCCGCAAACCGCCATGCTAAAAACCTTTGGCTTGTTCGCCCTAACCGCACTGGCCGAAATCTTAGGCTGCTGGCTGCCTTGGCTATGGCTGCGGCAAAACGCCAGCATCTGGCTATTGCTACCGGCGGCCTTATCACTCACTGCCTTTGCTTGGCTGCTTTCTTTGCATCCCACCGCCAGCGGTCGCGTCTACGCGGCCTACGGCGGTGTGTACATCAGCGCCGCACTGCTTTGGCTGTGGCGGGTTGTGGCGTTAAACCCAGCCGCTGGGATTTAATGGGTGTAGCGTTGTGCCTTTGCGGCATGCTAGTGATTATCTGCGGCTCGCGTAACGCTTAAAGCCTTTACCCCTCGCCCGTTTACCGGAGAGGGGTTAGCAGAGGGTAAAAGAGCGGCTTAAAGATGCTCGTCCACAAAAGCCGCCAGCTGGCCTTTGGACAGCGCACCGACATGGGTCGAAAGCAGTTCGCCGTTTTTAAACAGCATTAGCGTCGGGATACTGCGCACGGCGTACTTAACCGCCGTCTCGCGGTTCTGGTCGATATTGAGCTTGCAGATTTTTAACCGCCCCGCGTAATCTTCGGCCGCTTCATCCAGCACCGGCGCAATCATCTTGCACGGGCCGCACCATTCGGCCCAAAAGTCGAGCAATACCGCCCGCTCGCTTTGCAACACTTCCTGCTCAAAACTGGCATCGCTGATAGGGGTAATAAGTTCGCTCACAGGAGCCTCCAACGGTAATAGGGATAAAAGCGGTGCATCATAGCGCCAATTACCGCCAGACTAAAATCACAGACAATGCGCTGAAGGTCTTGTTATGCATAAACATCCACTGATCGAACGTTTTACTTCTGCCTTGTGGCTGGAGCGCGGCCTTGCGGACAAAACCCGTGCCGCTTACGCCAGTGACCTTGCGCTCTTTGCCGGTTGGCTGGCGGCGCATGGGCAGACACTTGCGCAAGCCAGCCCAGCGACGATTTTGGATTACCTTGCAAAGCGCATGCAGCAAGGCTGCAAGGCACGTTCGACAGCACGTTTTTTATCGGCACTACGCAGTTTTTATCAGTGGCTACAGGCCGAAGGGTTGCGGGCAGATGACCCGACCGAACAAATCGCCCTGCCGCGCACCCATACCCCGCTGCCGGGGTCGCTGAGTGAGGAGGAAGTTAAAGCGCTGTTAGCCGCGCCGGATACCACCGATACCTTGGGATTGCGCGACCGCACCATGCTGGAAGTGCTCTACGCCTCTGGGCTGCGCGTCAGTGAATTGGTCAGTTTGACGCTCGACCAACTTAACCTGCGCCAAGGCGTGCTGCGGGTATTTGGCAAAGGGCGTAAAGAGCGCTTGGTACCACTGGGTGAAGAAGCGCTGCACTGGCTGTCGCGCTATCTCAAAGAGGCTCGCTCGCTGCTGCAAGGTGTAAAAGCGGGTGCGGTACTGTTCCCCAGCCAACGCGGCAGACCCATGACGCGGCAGACCTTTTGGCACCGCATCAAGCTACACGCCAAGGTCGCCGACATTGGTAAACCCTTGTCGCCGCATACCCTGCGCCACGCCTTCGCCACCCATCTGCTTAATCACGGCGCGGATTTGCGCACCCTGCAACTGCTGCTCGGCCATCAGAACTTAACCACCACACAGATTTACACCCAAGTCGCCCGCGCCCGCCTGCAAGAACTGCACGCCAAGCACCATCCACGCGGGTAACAGATAACCGCAATTACTAAATTTTCATAAAATAAAGTCACATTTTTATATATAGGCATTCTGGCTGTCTGAAGAAGGATTTGACGAGTTCAGGCAATTTTTG
>NZ_LSZO01000088.1 GCF_001580025.1 Ventosimonas gracilis
TGATTTTCGAACGTTTGAAGTACCTATTTTTACCAGTCATATCAGGAAGTTATCATGCCATAAAAACATGTTTGCTTCCTAAGACCCTTGCTTAATACTAAAATTTTAGATGCGATATTTAACAAGATATTTAAAAATCTTTCCACTTGTCGCCATGATAAAAATAATAGCCATAATTGGCTTTGACTAAAGCGCTTATGGCTTCTTTTAAATGGCTCATTCGTGCCTGGTAAATACAATCGGCTACACAGACCGCGTAGCCTATGGGAATAACTCAAAAATGGTAATGAGATAATTATTAAACTCAAAACCTGCATCGACAATATCACCAATAATCGCGGCAAGCATAATAAAAATGTTAAAAATATCCGCCATAAATCCACTGATGTGCTGATTTTGTCAATTTCATCCAATAACTGAACCTATAACAACTCTGGCACAGTCGCCGATAATGTTGCTACTATCCGCTCCCTGTAACGCTTGACTTTTTTCTTTAGAGGGCACCATGACTGTATCTGTTGACTCCTTCCTTGCCCGTATCAAACAACGCGACCCGCATCAAACTGAATTTCATCAAGCTGTCGAAGAGGTACTGCGCAGCCTGTGGCCCTTTCTGCAAGACAACCCGCATTACGCCAAGGCCGGCATTTTAGAGCGTTTGGTCGAGCCGGAACGCGCCATTCAATTTCGCGTGCCTTGGGTGGATGACCAAGGCGTGGTACAGGTCAATCGCGGCTTTCGTGTACAGATGAACAGCGCCATCGGCCCGTATAAGGGGGGATTGCGCTTTCATCCTTCGGTCAATTTAAGCGTGCTTAAGTTCTTGGCTTTTGAACAGGTGTTTAAAAATTCGCTGACTTCCCTGCCCATGGGCGGCGGCAAAGGCGGTGCGGATTTTAACCCCAAGGGCAAGAGTGACGGCGAAGTGATGCGCTTTTGCCAATCCTTTATGAGCGAGCTGTACCGTCATATTGGCGCAAACCTTGACGTACCCGCCGGGGATATTGGCGTGGGCGGGCGCGAGATTGGCTATTTGTTCGGCCAATATAAACGTCTTGCCAATGAGTTTGCCTCGGTGCTTACCGGCAAAGGGCTTGCCTACGGCGGTAGCCTGATCCGCCCGGAGGCGACCGGCTACGGCTGCGTGTACTTTGCCGAAGAGATGCTAAAGCGCAAGCAACTCGGCTTTGAAGGAAAAAAGGTGTGCATTTCCGGTTCAGGCAATGTCTCACAATACGCCGCGCAAAAAGTGATGGAATTAGGTGGACGGGTAATTTCCCTGTCCGACTCACAAGGCACGCTGGTGATTGAAGCAGGGCTTGATCAGGAACAGTGGCACTACCTGATGGATTTAAAAAACCGCCGCCGCGGGCGTATCCGCGAAATGGCTGAACACTTTGCCCTGCCCTTTCTTGAAGGGCAGACACCTTGGCATCTGCCCTGTGACATTGCCCTGCCCTGTGCCACGCAAAACGAATTGTCCTCTGAAGATGCACGTACTTTGCTGAAAAACGGCTGCATTTGCGTGGCCGAAGGCGCCAATATGCCGGCCACTCTGGAGGCGGTGGAAGTCTTTATCGAAGCCGGTACGCTCTACGCTCCGGGCAAGGCGGCCAACGCCGGCGGCGTTGCCACCAGCGGTCTGGAGATGAGCCAAAACGCCATGCGCCTGCACTGGAGCGGCGGCGAGGTGGACGAAAAACTGCACAACATCATGCAAAACATCCACCAGGCCTGCGTGCGCTACGGCGAGGAAAACGGGCGCATCAACTACGTCAAAGGTGCCAATATCGCCGGTTTCGTTAAAGTCGCCGATGCCATGCTGGAGCAAGGCGTGGTTTAAAAATGCGCGCCCTAGGCAAAGCCGCCGCCATAGCGCAGACCATTATCAACATTGCGGTCGATACAATGAGCCTGCCTCATGCGTTGGCGGTCAGCACCGCCGGTGACGGATCGAGCCTGCGCATTGCAGGCACTGGAACAGGACAAAGCGCATCTGGGGCAAGTGCACAGCGTATTGTGTGATGGTGGCTATACGGGCGATCCCTTTGCGCAAGGGGTGAAGGCCATTCTGGGTGATGCCCAAGCGCTGGATCGTCAAACGCAGCTTTGCCTGCTTGGACAAGAACAGGCGACTAAACATTCATTGACGAGCAGACCAATGGCGGGTAGTCCTTCAGCAAAATGAGCCTGTACCAGTTCACGCAAAGTAGCGCGTACGCGATGTTCATAGCCAATACGCCCTGCTTCAAACAACCATTCAAAAGTCGGTTCAAGTCGATAAGCTTGATACAACAATGAACGCACCTGAGTTTGATAATCACTGCCCAATATGCAAATTTGGCTGGAAATATCCAAGCGCTGCGAGGGTATTGCCAAATAGCCAAATAACAAGCAGAGACTGGAGACTATTGGATAAATGCGCTAGCATCCATTTTTTCTGATAGGTCTTTTATGAAAATTGTTTCTTTTAATATCAATGGACTGCGCGCGCGTCCACATCAATTAGCGGCGCTGATTGAAAAACATCAGCCGGATATTATCGGTTTGCAGGAAACCAAAGTCAGCGATGAGCAGTTTCCCGAAGAGCAAATCCACCAGTTGGGCTACCATCTGCACTATCACGGGCAAAAAGGCCATTATGGCGTTGCCCTGCTCTCGCGCGAAGCCCCGCTTGAAGTCCATAAAGGTTTTCCAACGGATGATGCGGATGCGCAGCGCCGCTTTATCTGGGGGACTTTTGCTGATAAAAAAGGCCATACCATTACCGTAATGAATGGTTATTTCCCACAGGGAGAAAGCCGCAATCATCCAATAAAGTTTCCGGCCAAGCAGCGTTTTTATACGGATTTGCAAAACCTTTTGCAGGAACGTTTTACCGCGCAGCAGCCGTTATTGCTGATGGGGGATATGAATATTTCACCGGAAGATTGCGATATTGGTATTGGTGAAGTGAATCGGTTACGTTGGTTAAAAAGCGGCAAATGCAGCTTTCTGCCTGAAGAACGCCAGTGGATGGCGGCTTTAAAAGAATGGGGATTGCTGGACAGCTTTCGCCATTTGTATCCTGATAGCTGTGATCGTTTTAGTTGGTTTGATTATCGCAGCCGTGCTTTTGAAGACAATCCCAAGCGAGGGCTGCGTATTGATTTAATTATGGCATCGACAGCTTTGCATTCTCGTTTACGCACGGCTGGGATAGATTATGAGCTACGTGCAATGGAAAAACCTTCTGACCACGCGCCCGTTTGGTTGGAATTAGACTGTGAAACCAGTGGATAAAAATTGAGCAAGGAGAAGACCATGCTGCAGCAACAATTACAGCAGCAACTGGATGTACTGCGCAAACAACTGGAAAGCAGCAGTCCCTTATCTTCTGCCGAACAAGAGCAATTGCATGCGTTAATTGCTCAAATCGAGTTGCAGCTCGAACTCGATGCTGTCGCACCCGAAAGTAGTTTGCGTGACAGTTTGGAGCAAGTGGTAGAAGGCTTTGAATTGGAACATCCCACACTGGCGGCAACCTTGCGTGGTATTGTGCAGACACTGGCAAATATGGGGATTTAACAGCCCTTCCCTATTATTGACGCATGCCGCGCCCGCTAATCAGTAAATGGATACAAATACTATAAAGCAGCAGCGCCGCCATCAGCATAAAGCCAATAGCCACGCCAATGCTAATATCGGAAACGCCCAAAATACCGTAGCGAAAGGCATTGACCATATGCAAGATGGGATTAGCCAATGACACTTTTTGCCAAAAAGACGGCAGTAAGCTGATGGAATAAAATATGCCGCCCAAATAGGTTAATGGCGTTAGCACAAAGGCCGGGATAATAGTGATATCATCAAAACTACGGGCAAATACCGCATTGATAAAGCCGCCCAAGGAAAAAATAGCAGCCGTCAGTAACACCACTAACAGGGTGATACCTAAATGATGCACTTGCAATTGGGTAAAAAATAGCGAAAGCAAGGTGACAATCAAACCTACCAGCAGACCACGTAATATGCCGCCTAAAGCAAAGCCAATAAGAATAATGTGGGGAGATACTGGCGATACTAAAAGCTCTTCAATATTGCGCTGAAATTTACTGCCGAAAAAGCTGGAGACGACATTACCGTAGGAATTGGTAATGACCGACATCATAATCAGCCCGGGTGCTATATATTGCATATAGCTAAAACCACCCATTTCACCAATTTGCTTGCCAATCAATCGACCGAAAATAACAAAATACAGCACCATGGTAATGGCAGGCGGCAGCAGGGTTTGCGGCCAGATTCGCAAAAATCGACGTACTTCGCGGTGAACTATAGTGGTTAGCGCAATGGCATTGGCTTTCAGTTCAGTATTCATGCACTCGCCTTAAGCAGGTTTTTGCCGACCAGCGAAACAAATAACTCTTCCAAACGATTGGTCTTATTGCGCATGGAAATAACATGAATATTACGTGCGCCAAGTTCCACAAACAGCGTATTGAGTCCAAGGCTTTTTTCTACCTGCACTTCTATTGTGTGGTGGTCGATTAGACGCAGTGGATAATGGCTGATTTGCGGGGCTGTATCGAGAAAATCACGCAAATCCAGAAAAAAGGTTTCGGTTTGCAAGGTTTTTAGCAATGCTTTCATGCTGGTATTTTCTACAATTTTTCCTTGGTCGATAATGGCGATATTGCGGCAAAGTTGTTCGGCTTCTTCCAGATAATGAGTGGTCAGAATAATGCTAATGCCTTGCTGATTAAGTTCGAGCAGAAAATTCCACATGGAACGACGTAGTTCAATATCAACGCCTGCGGTGGGTTCATCCAAAATAAGTAGCCGTGGGTTATGTACCAGTGCTCGCGCAATCATTAAACGGCGTTTCATACCACCGGATAATTCTCGTGAAACCCTGTGGCGTTTATCCCACAGACCCAATTGCGTTAAATATTGTTCACTGCGCTCAGCGGCCAGGCGCGGGGCAATACCGTAATAACCGGCTTGGGTACAGACAATATCAAACACTTTTTCAAACTGATTAAAGTTAAATTCCTGCGGCACTACACCAATACAGCGCTTAAGTGCAGCAGGGGATTGGTCAAGGTCGTGATTAAATACACAAACCGTACCAGAACTTTTATTAAGCAGTGTTGAAAGAATACCAATAATGGTTGATTTGCCCGCGCCATTAGGGCCTAGCAAAGCAAAAAAATCGCCTTCGGCAACATCAAGGTCAATGCCTTGCAATGCGGTAAAACCATTGCCATAGGTTTTATTGAGTTGTCGAATGGAAAGAGCCGTCGCTGTCATGAAGAAGGCTGCTTATAGGGAAAAGCGTTTAGATGGGGTTGCCGGGTCCATATTGCAAGCCCTGTTAGCACCGTTACAACTGAGGCAATATCGGCGTATCAACGCGCACCTCGGCATTTTGTGCGCGGTGACGCAGCCAATGATCCATCAGCACCAAAGCCATCATGGCCTCAGCAATGGGCGTGGCGCGGATACCCACACAGGGGTCGTGCCTGCCTTTGGTAATGACTTGGACAGGATTGCCGTTAATATCAATACTGCGCCCTGCTGTGCTGATGCTGGAAGTCGGCTTAAGTGCAATATGAGCCACTATCGGCTGGCCGCTGGAAATACCCCCTAATACGCCACCTGCGTGATTGGATAAAAAGCCTGCGGGGCTCATTTCATCGCGGTGTTCGGTGCCAAATTGACTGATGGCGGCAAATCCAGCGCCAATTTCTATGCCTTTAACCGCATTGATACCCATCAATGCCTGTGCTAAATCAGCATCCAGACGGTCAAATACCGGCTCGCCTAATCCTGGCGGTACGCCTTCGGCAATAACGGTGATTTTTGCACCGATGGAATCTTGCTTGCGCCGCAACTCATCCATAAAAGCACAGAGTTCTTCGACTTTATCCAAGTCGGGGCTGAAAAATGGATTTTGTTCGACCGCATCCCAGCTTTTAAATGGGATTTCGATCGGACCCAATTGACTCATATAGCCGCGTACCGAAATGCCCTGCTCTTTCAGGTATTTTTTGGCAATGGCTCCGGCGGCCACGCGCATGGCGGTTTCCCGTGCGGATGAACGCCCGCCACCACGATAGTCGCGGATGCCGTATTTATGCCAGTAGCTGTAATCGGCGTGGGATGGGCGGAACAAGTCCTTGATGGCGGCGTAGTCTTTTGATTTTTGGTCGGTATTGCGAATTAACAGAGCAATCGGGCAACCGGTGGTTTGGCCTTCAAAAACGCCGGAGAGAATTTCGACTTGGTCGGCTTCTTGCCGTTGTGTGGTGTGCTTACTGCTGCCGGGACGACGGCGGTCAAGTTCCGCCTGGATATCGGCTTCGCTTAACCTCATGCCCGGTGGGCAACCATCGACGATAGCGAGCAAAGCCGCCCCGTGGCTTTCACCCGCCGTTGTTACAGTAAACAATTTGCCGATGCTATTGCCGGACATTGGAGATTTCCAAAAGCATTAAAAAGTTTATGTTTTAAGCAATGGCGAAATCATTGGATTTAAGCCTTAACTCGTGCCTTATATTCACCATTACGTGTATCGATTTCAATAAAATCACCGATTTCACAAAACTCGGATACTTTAAGTTCAGCACCGTTATTAAGACGCGCCACTTTCATTACTTTGCCTGAAGTATCACCGCGTACTGCGGGTTCGGTATAGGCAATCTGCCGAACAATAGTGGTCGGCAATTCAACGGAAATCACGCGCTCGTTATAAAATACTGCTTCACAAATATCCGGCATGCCGTCTTCAATAAAGGCGAGCACCCCTTCGAGGTCATTTTTTTCAATTTCGTATTGATTGTATTCATTATCCATAAAGACATAGAGCGGGTCGGCAAAATAGGAGTAGGTGACTTCTTTGCGTTCGAGAATAACCGGCTCCAATTTGTCATCGGCTTTATAGACGGTTTCTGTAGTCGTTCCGGCCAGCAGGTTTTTTAGCTTCATTTTGACTACTGCGCTGTTACGACCGGATTTGTTAAATTCCGCTTTTTGGATAACCCAAGGCTCGCCATTGATCACAGCGACTTGTCCTGCGCGAAATTCTTGTGCGGTTTTCATGAAAATATCCGTTAACTCTTAAGGGAAAAGTGAGCCTTATCGATAGATAAGTCAAATCAGCCGCCTATGATACCCGAGCGCGGCAAAACTGCACCAGTTTTGCCGCTAAGTCATCATGACTGGCTTGTTGATTAGCCCAACGCTGCGCATGCTTTTGTAGCGCCTCCCAATGGGCAAGTAAACGCTGCCAGTTTGCCGCAAGCGGCTGCCCGGTGTTCCAGGCACGCCAAAAGTCGGCGAGTTCTTGTGCGCTACCAACAGGCATCTGCTGAAGATAGCGCGCAAGGAAAGCTTCTAATTTGACGCTATGGGCATTGTCTTGTTGCGGGTAGATATGCCAAAGCATCGGCCTGCCCGCCCACTGTGCGCGTAAAAAGGAATCTTCGCCACGTACCAGATTAAAGTCGCAACACCAGAGCAGGCGGTCGTAGTCTTTTTGGTCAACAAAGGGCAGAACATGCAGGCTTAGGTTGCCCCGCTGGAGGTTTTGCCCGGCGCGCAATGGGGAAGTGTCAAGCCCGCTCGCCAAGTTTTCCAGAATGCGCCCTTCAGGTACCAACAATTGATTAGGCTGGCTGTCTTGGGATAGCGCCTGAAGCCAATCAGCAATGGCCGGGTTTTCGTAACTAAAGAGTGAAATGAGCCGCGCTTGGTCTTTTTGACATACGCCAAGTCCTGCCAAAAAATCCTTTTGTGCCGATGGATCTTGCCCAAAAATTAAACGTTGCTGTAGTAAATCGCGCTCACGCAGCAGGCCGCCGGTTTTTTCGCTAAAGCCGGGGAAGAAAAAATACTTAAGGACGCCGCCCTCTTGCGGCGAAGGCATTTCGTGGCAGTCTTCAACCCAATCTTCGGCGCTTAAATACTCCAGATTAAGCCAAAGCCGCCCTGCCCCATCGGCCATTGCCGCTTCTACAAAATCCGGCAGACGGCAGGCAAAGGCTTCTATTACGATTTGCGCAGGAGTGATGGATTGCTTGGCACGCGGCCAACGGCAAATTTGCACGCCGGATTGCCACTGGCAATCGGCTTTACTGTTTGCCGCCGGACACAGCTTGGCGAAGGCGTTTAAATCATCCACCCACAGGCGCACTTGCTGACCGTATTCAGCCACCAATTGCCGTGAAAGTCGCCAAGTAATGCCAATATCGCCGTAGTTATCGATAACGCGGCAAAAAATATCCCAAGTGGTTTTCAAAATGACGCTTTGAGCCTATCGGAATGGGTAATTTTCGGGGCGCTTTGCCCTTTGTGCAAGGTAAACTGTGCCTTTGTTAAGTAACCTGAGACCGCAATGCAAGCTCGCCTGATTAAAAAATATCCCAATCGCCGTTTGTACGATACACACAGCAGCAGTCATGTGACTTTGGTGGACATTCGCCAGATGGTATTGGAGGAGCAGCCCTTTCAGGTGGTGGATGCCAAAAGTGGCGAGGATTTAACGCGCAGCATTTTGATGCAAATTATTCAGGAGGCGGAAAGCGATGGCGAGCCTATTTTTTCCAGTGACATGCTGCGCAGCATTATTCGTTTTTACGGGCCGTTTCAGGGCATGTTCGGCGGTTATTTGGAGCAGAGCATTCAGGCCATGTTGACTATTCAAAATCAAGCCGGTGCGCAATCTTCACAAGCCTTTACGGACTTTATGCAAAAGCAGGCACCGGTCATGCAAAACCTGATGCAGCAGTACATTGAGCAGTCGAAAACGCTCTACCAGAGCAGCCAGCATCTGTTTGGTTTGTTTGCCAGCGGCAAGCGCGAAGAGCAAGAGTAACTACTGCGCCAGCTCGTGCTGTGCCAAAAAATGCTCAGGCTGCCAACCTTCGCTGCGTAGCAGGCGTTCCAATTCCAATTGGGGTAAGTGGACGCAAAGTACCGTACTGCCATCGTCGCCCTGCTCTTCTGCACGCACGGCATTTTGTGCAAAGAATTTGGCGCGCAGCCTGCCCGCCTGACCGGGCAGGCGCAAGGTGCCACGAAAGACGTCCTGCCCTAAACGCTCGGCCATTGCCTTAAGCAGGCCGTCCAATCCCTGCCCGTTTTGTGCAGACAGCCAAATGCGCACCGCACAACCGTTGCTATCGCGTTGTAGCAGTGGCTGTGCTCGTTCATCGTCAAGCAGGTCAATTTTGTTGCAGACTTCCAGCAGCGGCAGTTCACCGGCGCCAATTTCCTTCAAGACAGCGCTGACTTGCTCCATCTGCTGCTCTTTCTCGTAACCACTGGCATCAATGACATGCAGCAGTAAGTCGGCGTTGCTGGATTCTTCCAAAGTGGCGCGGAAGGCTTCGATCAAACGATGCGGCAAATGGCGGATAAAACCCACGGTGTCGGCCAAGATGATCGGGCCAAAACCTGGGATGTCCAAGCGGCGCAAGGTGGGGTCGAGCGTGGCAAACAGTTGGTCGGCAGCGTAAACCTGCCCTTCGGTAAGTGCATTAAACAGGCTGGATTTGCCCGCGTTGGTATAGCCGACTAAAGAAACGGTAGGAATTTGAGCGCGCCTTCGACGGCGACGCGCCTGCTCGCGCTGGCGGCGCACCTTGGCGAGCCGCTGCTTGATATGGGCGATACGCTCGCGCAACAGGCGGCGGTCGCTTTCCAACTGGGTTTCGCCCGGACCGCGCAGGCCGATACCGCCTTTTTGTCGCTCCAAGTGCGTCCAACCGCGCACCAAGCGCGTACTTAAGTGCGAAAGTTGTGCCAATTCGACTTGCAGCTTGCCTTCGTGGGTGCGTGCACGCTGCGCAAAAATGTCGAGGATAAGACCTATGCGGTCAATCACCCGGCAAGCACAGAAGCTTTCCAGATTGCGTTCTTGGGAGGGGGTCAGTGCATGATTAAAGATAATCAGTTCAGCCTGCAACGCTTTGACTTGCTGCGCCAGTTGCTCAGCTTTACCGCTACCAATCAGAAAACGAGGACTAGGATGTTGGCAGGGAAACTCAAGAAAGGTCAGGATTTCGGCACCGGCAGAAGTCGCCAGTGCGCGAAACTCATCAGCATCTTCAGAAAGCTCAGGGTTTTGTGTATCCAGATGAACCAAAATGGCTCGCTCACCACCCTGATGGCGTTCAAAAAACAATGAATAAACGCCTTAAATCAGCTATTGCCAGGTTCAACCTCATCCGCATCTTCACCCTCGTTGGCCAGCACCAAGCGCACCGGACGACCGGGCACTACAGTAGAAATGGCGTGTTTGTAAACCATTTGGCTGACGGTGTTTTTCAGCAAGATAACAAACTGGTCAAACGATTCTATTTGGCCTTGCAACTTGATGCCGTTGACCAGATAGATGGAGACTGGAATGCGTTCCTTGCGCAATGTATTAAGGTAAGGGTCTTGTAGCAGATGCCCTTTTGACATGTCATAAACTCCTTTTGGGATGGATTGTGGAATGGGCGCACTATACGCACTACAGGATGGGATAAAAAGACACAAACAGTATAAGGAATGTACCGTCCGTAATAAATAAATCCAAAGGCTTAATTCGCAAGAAGATGGGCATGTAGCCAACCTAAGATACGCGACAAATTGTCGCAGCTTTCGCTAAAAAGGCGATAGAGGTCAGGCCAACTGCGCAGCCAGGTCATCTGCCGTTTGGCCAGTTGTCGGGTCGCGATAATGGCACGTTCGCTTGCTGCGTCAAGGCTTAAGTGCCCATCCAGATATTCCCAAACTTGCCGATAACCCACGGCTCGCATGGCAGGCAGGCGCAAATGTAAATCGCCACGTGCGTGCAGCACTTTGACTTCTTCAACCAGCCCGTCTTTGAGCATTTGCTGGAAACGCTGCGCGATGCGTTGATGTAGCCAGTGCCGGTTATCCGGCAGCAGTGCGATTTGCGCGATACGAAAAGGCAATGCCGCTTGCACTTGCTGCGCTTGCCAGTAACCCATGCTTTGCCCGCTACTGAGCTGCACTTCCAGAGCGCGAATGATGCGTTGGCGGTCGTTGGGATGCAGGCAAGCGGCGCTTTGTGGGTCAAGCTGCATCAGCTTTTGATGCAAGACGGTGCTGCCTTCGGCTTGCATCTGACGCTCCAATTCGGCGCGAAGTGTCGGGTCTGCCGCTGGCATCTCGGCCAATCCGTGCAACAGTGCCTTGAAATACAAAGCTGTGCCGCCGACCAGCAGGGGGATTTTCCCGCGTGCACTGATCAAACGCATGGCCGCCAGTGCATCGGCGCGAAAACGCGCGGCGGAATAAGCCTCGCGCGGGTCACAAATATCAATCAGATGGTGTGGGTATTGAGCAAGAACCGCTTGGCAAGGCTTGGCCGTGCCAATATCCATACCTCGATAGACCAGCGCTGAATCGACGCTGATGATTTCACAGGGCAAGGCATCAGCCAGTTGCAGCGCCAAATCGGTTTTACCGGAGGCGGTCGGACCTTGCAGAAAAATAGCCGGGGGTAGTTCTAGCGCTGCCATCAGCGTCCACGCAAAAACAATTTGTCGAGCGCGGGCATATCCAGTGCTGTCCAAGTGGGGCGACCGTGGTTGCATTGATTGCTGCGTTCGGTGCGTTCCATATCGCGCAGCAGGGCGTTCATCTCCGTGATGGTTAAACGGCGACCGGCGCGTACCGAGCCGTGACAGGCCATCGTTGAGAGGATGGCGTGACAGTGTGCCTCAATGCGGTCGCTGCTGCCGTATTCGAGCAAGTCGGCGAGTACGTCGCGCAGCAAACCCTCGGCATCGGCCCCCGCGAGTAATGCGGGAATTTGGCGGATGGTGATACTTTCAGCGCTTAATCGCTGCAATTCAAAACCTAATTTGTCAAACCAGTGGCTTTGCGCTTGTGCGCAATCGGCCTCGCGTTCACTTAAAGCCAAGGTTTGCGGCACTAACAACGGCTGGCCGCGCAGCCCTTCATGGCGCATGGCCTGTTTGAGCCTCTCGTAAGTGATGCGCTCGTGTGCGGCGTGCATATCGACCAATATCAGCCCGTGCTGGTTTTCCGCGAGAATATAGATACTTTTAAGCTGTGCCAGCGCATAGCCCAGCGGCGGGATTTCGGCCGATGAGTCAGTCGCTTGGGTTTCATCCAGCGCAGCAAAGTATTCGCGGTACAGCGCGGCGGGTGCCTCCCTGACCGCAAATCCGCCGGGTTTGCTCTGTAAACCGCTACCGGCGCTGCGCCATGTGGCCGCGGGCGCTTCGGCAAGCGGCATTGCGCTCTGTTCAAGCGGCGTTTGTGCATGGGTTTCAGTCGCGACCGCAGGCGTACTTTGCGGGCGCACCTCGGCCAGCGCCTGATGCAGTCCGCCAAAGAGAAAATCATGCAGCAAGCGGCTATCACGAAAGCGCACTTCGTGTTTGGTCGGGTGGACATTGACATCGACCAGCGCCGCGTCCAGTTCAAGAAACAACACAAACACCGGATGCCGTCCGTGATAGAGCACGTCACGATAAGCCTGCCGTATAGCGTGGGCGACCAGACGGTCGCGCACTGCGCGGCCATTGACGTAGAAATACTGCAAATCCGCTTGGCTGCGTGAAAAAGTCGGCAGACCAATCCAGCCGGATAGTTTCAGGCCACTGCGCTCAAGAGCAATCGGCAGCACCTGTTCTAAAAACTGGCTGCCACACAGCATGGAAACCCGCCGCGCGCCCTCGGAAGGTTCAGTCGCGGGGGGCAAATTGAGCACGCTTTTACCGTTGTGGCGCAGACTAAAGGCCACATCAAAACGCGCCAGCGCCAGCCGTTTTAAGACTTCCTGTAAATGGTCAAATTCGGTTTTTTCTGTACGCAGAAATTTACGCCGCGCGGGCGTGTTAAAAAACAGGTCGCAGACTTCCACCGAACTGCCGAACGGGTGCGCCGCCGGTTGTAGCTGAACACGCATGTCGCGCCCTTCGGTCTGTACCGCAAAGGCATATTCGGCATCGCGCCGCCTTGAGGTTAACGTCAAGCGGGAAACCGAACTGATGGAGGCGAGCGCTTCGCCGCGAAAGCCCATGCTTTGTACCCGCTCCAGGTCGGCGAGGTCGCGGATTTTGCTGGTGGCGTGTCGTTGCAGGGCGAGCGGCAAGTCATCGGCCTCAATGCCTGCGCCGTTATCGCGCACCAATAAGCGCTTGATACCGGCTTGCTCGACTTCCACTTCAATCCGTGTTGCGCCCGCATCCAGCGCGTTTTCCAGCAATTCTTTAAGCACCGATGCCGGACGCTCAACCACCTCCCCGGCGGCAATTTGGTTGGCAAGACGCGGGCTGAGCAGAGCGATTCTGTCTTGGCTCATAAGGCGGGGATTTTCAAGATTTGCCCGACTTTAATCAGGTCGCTTTTCAGCGCGTTGTGCTGGCGCAAGGCGGCGGTTGAAACCTGATAACGGCGGGCAATCTGCGACAGGCTTTCGCCCGCTTGTACACGATGCTCACGCGCAGCGGTGGCGACGCTCTGCCCGCCGTCACGGGTAAAGGCAAGCCAACTGCCGGGCGGCGGGTTTTTCTGGAAGAACTCGAAAATCCCCTTGGCAATCGCGCTCGCCAGTGTTCGCTGATGCTGCGCCGTGTTTAACTTTTGCGCTTCGTTTTGATTGGAAATAAAGCCCGTTTCCACCAAAATCGATGGCATGTCCGGCGATTTAAGCACGATAAAACCGGCCGTCTCCACGCTGCGTTTATGTAACGCCGTGACCTTGCCCATACTGCTAAGCACTTTGTCACCGACATTAAGGCTGGAGGCGAGCTTGGCGTTCATCGATAAGTCCAGCAACACCCCGGCGAGCATCGGGTCTTTGTCGTTCAGACTGAGTCTGTCCACGCCGCCGATAAGGTCTGAGCGGTTTTCATTCTTGGCCAGCCAGCGCGCCGTCTCCGAACTCGCCCCACCCTTGGACAGCGCATAGACCGAAGCGCCAAACGCACTCTTGCGCTCTGCCGCATCGGCATGGATGGAAACAAACAGGTCAGCGCCTTTTTGCCTGGCAATCAGCGGACGCTTAACCAGCGGAATAAAGTAGTCGCCGCTGCGCGTCAGTTCACCGCGAAAACCTTTACGCTGATTGATTTGCCGCTGCAATTCGCGGGCGATAGCGAGCGTGACATGTTTTTCGTGTTGACCTTTTGCGCCTAGCGCACCGGGGTCTTCCCCGCCGTGTCCGGCATCAATGGCTATCACAATATCGCGCTGGCCGCTGGGCAGGGAAACGGTTGGGCTGCTGTTCGTGGGCGGTGGTGCGTTGGGGGCAACTTGGGTTTGTGGCAGCTGGTCAAACAGATCAATCACCAGTCGATGACCGTAGGGTGCGTTGGGGGGCAGGCTGAAGCTGCTCGGTTTAACCTCGGCGGAAAGGTCAATCACCAAGCGCAAAATATCGCTGCTTGGCCTGCCCGAACGCAGTGCACGAATCGGCGTGCCGCCCAGCGAGAGGCCATCGAGCTGGGTAGCAAGCTGTGCATCCTTCATATCGATAACCACCCGCAGCGGCTTATCCAGCGTAAGCACCTCGTATTTCACCGCAGCGGATAAATCGAGCACCAAGCGGGTGTTATCCGGCGCACGCCACAGTCGCACGCTTTGAATTTGCGCCTCAGCCAGTGCGGTTAACGGCAGCAGCAACAGCGCAATTAACCCAAGTGTTCGCGTCCAGGCTTTCAATAATCCATCCTCAGAGCGCCAAAGCGCGACACCATGCCTCGCCGCGCGTGCTGGCCGGACAAAGCTTTAAGTCTCGCCCGGTCTGCAAAGGGCTAATGGTAATCACAAGGTCGGGCGCTGGCAAAACTCCCTCGCCACGTTCAGGCCACTCGACCAAGCACAGCGCATCGTCCGCAAAACAATCGCGTGCGCCTAAAAACTCCAGTTCTTCGGCATCGAGCAGACGGTACAAGTCAAAGTGAAAGACGCGCACGCGGCCGATTTCATAAGGTTCAATCAGGGTAAAGGTGGGGCTTTTGACCGCAGCTTGATAGCCCAAGGCACGAATAATGCCGCGTGCCAGCGTGGTCTTGCCCATACCCAGATTGCCATGCAGATAAATCACTCCACGCCCTTCGGTCAGTGCAGCCAGCGCGCCGCCCAGCGCGAGCATGGCGGTTTCGTCTGCAATCTTTAATGTGCAAGACATGGGCTATGCGCTTCCAATAATGAACGGATAACGGGCAGCAGGTCACTGGCAAGTAAACCACGCCCGCCTGAACCAAGCTGCTCACCGGCCACGGCATGCAGCCAAATAGCAAGACAGGCGGCCTCAAAATCGACCATCCCTTGTGCGAGCAAAGCACCGAGAAGCCCAGCCAGCACATCACCAAAGCCAGGTCCTGCCATAGACGGATGCCCACGGTCACAGCGGCGCAAGTCCCCGTCCATAGTTGCAATCAATGTTCCAGCGCCTTTAAGAATGACCGTGGCTTGATAGCGTTTTGCCAAACACAAAGCCGCTTGTGGACGATCCTGCTGTATTTGCTGTACAGAACAACGCAAAAGCCGCGCCGCCTCGCCTGGGTGCGGTGTTATCAGCAGTGACTTGGCTGGGGATATATCCCCGTGCGCCAGTAAATTCAGTGCATCGGCATCCCAGACCTGCGGTTTATCGAGGGTCGTCGTAACCGATAGCAAGCTACGTCCCCAAGGCGCTTGCCCCAATCCCGGCCCTGCAACCAAGACATCCGCCTGTTGTAATAATTGCGCCAGTGCATAACTGGAATCCGCGCTGTGCGTCATCAATTCCGGCATTCGCGTCAGTGCCGGTGCAAGATGTGCCGCTCGGGTCATCAGCGATACTCGCCCTGCCCCAGCGCGCAAAGCCGCTTCTGCCGCCAGCAATGCGGCGCCACCCATACCGTGATCACCACCCAGCAGCCAAACATGACCGAACTGCCCCTTGTGTGCAGTACCCTGTCTTGGCGGTAGTTTGGGCAGATTGGAAAAATCCAGCGGTAATGGCTCAAAGAGGGGGGACGACATCAAGCACTCCAAAATTTATCCGGATTATACCTAAGGCTTTCTCACGGCTTGCTACAAGCGGGGCGCTTGGGTAATATCTGCGCCCTCTTTTTACCCTTCGAGATCATGCATGCGCCGTCCACTGGTCGCCGCCAATTGGAAAATGCACGGCACCCGTGAGAGCGTCAATGCCTTGCTTGCCGGGCTTTTCCAGCCGCTTTCGACTGACTGTGCCGATATTCTGTTATTCCCCGCTTATTTGCATATTGGCCAAGTTGCAAAAGCGCTTACGGGAACGACGGCCGCTTTAGGCGCACAAAACTGTGCCGAGCAAGCCGAAGAAGGCGCATTAACCGGCGAAATAGCACCTTGCCAGCTCAAAGATGCGGGTTGCCATTGGGTATTACTGGGGCATTCGGAACGCCGCTTGCAGCTTGGCGAAACCGATGCACAAATTGTCCGAAAATTTGCCGCGGCGCAATCGGCGGGTCTGCGCCCGCTACTCTGTGTAGGCGAGACGCAATCCCAACGTGAAGCCGGCGAAACCCTGAAAGTCGTCACCCAGCAACTCAGCGCGGTCATTGACGTACTAGGTATTGACGCTTTTGCGCAAGCAGCGCTGGCTTACGAGCCGGTCTGGGCGATTGGCAGCGGGCTTTCTGCCTCGCCGGAACAGGCTCAAGAAGTTCATGCTGCTATTCGTACACAACTTGCAGGTTACAGCGCTGAGATTGCAAAGAAAGTAAGGATTTTATACGGCGGCAGCGTTAAAGCCGCCAATGCAGCAGAGCTGTTTGCCATGCAGGATATCGATGGTGGCCTCGTAGGTGGAGCGTCACTGAATGCACAGGAATTTGGCGCCATTTGCCGCGCCGCCTTGGGAAGCTAAATAAATGTTGGAAACCGTCGTAGTCGTATTGCACTTGCTGGCCGCTGTTTGCGTGGTCGTACTGGTTTTATTGCAGCAAGGCAAAGGTGCCGATGCGGGCGCTTCGTTTGGTGCGGGCGCTTCTGCTACCGTCTTTGGCAGCCAAGGCTCGGCTACCTTTCTAAGCCGCATAACCGCTGTACTTGCCGCCGCTTTTTTTATTACCAGCTTGGCACTGGCTTGGTTCGCCAAATATCACTCTGATGCAGCAAAAAATTTAGGGCTGCCTGACGAATCCGTACTGCAAATTCCTGCAGAAATTCCATTGGCAAATGATGTCCCAATGTTGGATAATGCGCCCCCCGTAACAACGGATGTGCCCGAGCTGGAAAACTCAGACAACACCAACGAGTTACCCGCACAACCAGCAACACAAAACACAACGTCTGAAGCTGCAACTGCAGAGCAGGACTAAAACGATTTTGCCGAGGTGGTGGAATTGGTAGACACGCTACCTTGAGGTGGTAGTGGCCATAGGCTGTAGGGGTTCGAGTCCCCTCCTCGGTACCAATTATGAAACGACAGACAAAGACAATTTCCACTTTTAAGCGTAAATAACTGTTTATGCTTGACTTGTCTGCTTGGCTAG
>NZ_LSZO01000089.1 GCF_001580025.1 Ventosimonas gracilis
AAACCAGATCACGGCACGCGCGGTCATCCGCTACCGCAAACAAATCACGGCGGGCATGCGACTCATCCACGCAAGCGGCCATTATTTAATTGAAGGCGTATTGCCGGATAAACAAAGCGGGAAAGAGTATTTAACCCTGCTGCTAAAACAGGACGGCGGCTAATGGACATCCAGATCGAAACCCACGGCCTTGAACAGCTTACCGCGCGCTTGCAAACACTAAGGCACGAAACCCGCTACAAAGGCGGGCGCACGGCGGGCAGAAAAGCCGCCAATGTCATGGCCGACGCCGCCAGCTTAAAAGCGGCGCAAATCGACGACCCGAAAACCGCCGAAAACATCATAAAAAATATCGTCGTCCGCTGGAACGGCAAACAGTTTAAAAAGACCGGCGACTTAAGCTTTCGCATCGGCATCAGGGGCGGCGCAAGAACCAAAAAAGAAAACGACATGAACCCCGGTAAAGACACCTGGTATTGGCGCTTGGTGGAATTTGGCACCATCAAAACCCGCGCCAAACCTTTTATGCGCCCAGCGATGCAAGAAAGCACCCAAGAGGCCATCGACACCTTTATTAGCGAATACCAAAAAGCCATAGACCGCGCCATTAAACGCGCACAAAAAAACGGGGGAACCGCTTGATGCACGCCCCATTATTTGAACTGTGCAAAGACCAGCCCGAATTACAAGCGCATTTAGGCAATAACCCTTTTCGCTTATACCCCTTTGGCAATGCACCAAGAAATATAGAAGCGCCTTATGCGGTTTGGCAACGCATCGGCGGTGCGCCGGAAGTGGCTTTAAATGGGCAACTCGCCTATCAGCAAACCGATATACAGTTGGATATTTATACAAAAAGCCTGCCATTAACCCGCACCATTGCGCAACTATTCTTTAATCAGCTTTATAATAAAGCGCAAATTATCCGCTATGGTTTTGAAGCCTTTGAACCCGAGGCCAAATTATGGCGCTCAAGTATGGATTTGCGCTTTATGCGCACTTAAAAAGAGGAAATAACTCATGGCAATTAACGCACAGCTTTCCAATATCTACGTATTGGTGCGAAAACTTGACCCCGCAACCGGCGCACCGCTAACCCCCAAAACATTGGAAGTGATGGATATAGGCTGCCCGACCACCTTTAGCCCCGGCGGCAACCCCGCCGATCAAATTGAAATCACCTGCCTTAGCGACAGCTCGCGGCGCTATATGCCAGGTCTTCGCACACCAGGCCAAGCCAGTATGACGATTCTGGCCGACCCTGCCGACCCGACTCATGTCCGCCTTTTCCGCCTGTCAGCCACCGACGATGCTGAAGATAAAGACCTGACCTTTGCCGTGGGATGGAGCGACGGCGCAGCCGCACCGGCCATTAACGCCGCAGGCGATGACTTTGACCTGCCAAGCAGCCGCACATGGTTTGTTTTTAAGGGCTATATCAGTGATTTTCCCTTTGATTTTGCGCAAAACAGCGCCGTTTCCACGCAAATGACCATCCAGCGCAGCGGCGCAGGCCAGTGGATTACCAAAGTCTAAGAGGGACAACTATGGGCACTTTATTCGACATCCCCGCCGCACTCGCACCCGCGCCGGTTAAAAAAGCCATTGAGTGGGAGCAAGGCGGGCAAACCCATAAAACAGAGGTCTATATCCGCCCGCTAAGCTGGCAAGCCGTCTACAACAGCATGAGCGAGCAGGAGGGTGCGCCCTTTAGCGACAAAGCCGCGCAGCGCTTGGCCGAAAGCCTCTGCGATCAAAACGGCCAACCGCTGTACAGCGCCAACGATCTCACCGGCAAAAGCGGCAAGCCGCTGCTCTGCACGGCGCTGATCACCGCACTGCTAAACGCCATCAGCGACGTTAACAGCGCGGGAAAGACCTAAGCGAGGAAGACGAACTCTGGCATGAACTGGTCATGCTGGGCATCGGCGGGCGCACGGTCGTTGAGGCCAAGCGCCGCCTGACCTATGCGGAATTCCTCGCTTGGGCAGCTTACCGGCGCAAAACCGGCACATTGCACGCGGGGCTGCGCGGCGACCGGCAAACCGCCTTGCTTGCGCTCACCGTGGCGCGAATCGCAGGCAGCAAGGGACTCTCGCTGTATGACTTTCTGCCGCACGAACAGCCGCCCGCGCCGCAAGCGGTGGATTTAGACCAAGCCTTGAAGGAATGGTATTAGCATGGCGAATTTTAATTTAGGCCGCCTTACGCTCGATCTGGTCGCCAAAACCGCCGACTTTATCAATGGCATGGACAAAGCCGAGCGCGCGGCCAAGGCCACCAGCGAGCGCCTTAAAAAGCAATTTAAAGCCCTGCGCGGCGAAATCAATAAAGTGGGTACTGCGGTTGCCGGTATCGGGATAGGTTTCGCCGCCTACGGTATAAAAGAGATCATCCAGAACACCATCGAGCTGGAACAACAACAGGCGCAACTTGCCGCCGTATTAAAATCCACCGGCGAGGCGGCAGGCTTTAACCGTGAACAGCTTAACGAGATGGGGCAAGCGCTGGC
>NZ_LSZO01000090.1 GCF_001580025.1 Ventosimonas gracilis
GAGTCAAAAAGAGAATAAAAGTAAGTACAAAAAGGGTTAAAAAGAGGGGGTTCTGGAGAGTCAAAAAGAGAATAAAAGTAAGTACAAAAATAAGCAAAATGTAAGTACAAAAAAGATAAAACAGGCGAAAACCAGCGAAAGAGCGAAAGCTTTGACGAGAAAAGTGCCGAAAATCGTGGAAGCGGAAGCGAAAAGAGCCGAAAAGTTGCCACTGATAAAGCTCTAAAAAGCTCGCTTGAGGTGAAGAAAATTCCAAAATCTGGAAGAAAGTACGGTATCACTAGTACCGTACTTTCAAAATTATGCACCTCCGGACATCGCGCAAAGGGGCTTTGCCCCCTTGCATCCCCCAGTCTCGCCGACAGGCAGAGGGGGCAGGAGGAAAGAGCACCCTCCTGCCCCCTTTGCCTGAGCGTAGGGGTGTTCTTTTTCGTCAAGGGTTCGCTTCGCCGCGTGCCGCGCCCTTGACGAGGGAAGGGCCGGTGTCCGCCGTGAGGACAAAAGCGGGTGCAGTGTAGTAGTGTAGTAGTGTAGTAGTGTATTGCTACATCACTACACAAGCGCAAATTTGTTGGAAAAAGAAAAAACGCGCAGATGTCGCGGTATAAACCAGTCAGTAGCGCGGTTATTTTGCGTTTTTTGAAGGGTTGCGAGAATGGTTGGTAGGGTAGCCGCGCAAACAACCTTGATACGCGATTTTAAGGCTTGTAGGCCGCGTAGCGATGTTAGCGCGACAAGCCCTGTTCTTCAGGGCAGGAAAGGGTATTATCACTAGGTATTACTACGTGATAATAGGCTCACTATGGCAACGTCTCTCAAAATCGACAACATGCTGAAACGTCGAGTCCACTACCTCGCCGCCCAGCGCAGCCGCTCTCCCCATTGGATCATGCTCAAAGCAATCCAAGAGTACGTAGAGCGCGAAGAAGCCCGCGAGAGCTTCAAGCAGGAAGCCTTAGAATCCTGGGCGGCCTACAAGGAAACCGGCCGTCACCTAACAGGCCAAGAAGTCCGCACCTGGTTGAACACTTGGGGCACCAATGACGAAAAGGCGGTGCCTGAATGCCACAAGTAATCATCACTGAAGGCGCTGTGGAAGGCTTGGAACGATGCCGCCAGTTTCTGGCCGTCAAAGCACCGGACGCGGCCAAGCGAGCCAGTCAGACCATCGAGCGGCAATTCCTGCTGCTGGAAACGTTCCCAGACATTGGCCGACCATTCCTTGAAATGCCCGAGCTACGCGAGCTGGTGATTGCCTTTGGGGATTCCGGCTATGTGGCTCTATACCACCACGAACCGTCAGACGATGCGGTGTATGTTCTGGCCTTCCGGCACCAGAAAGAGGCGGGCTATTGATAGCAACCGGCGAGGCGGACACCTAACCGGTAGCGCCGCAAGCCCGCCCGTGCGCAGTGCTCACCGCACCCGCGCACCGGTCGAGCTTGCGGCGCTTAATCTAATTAATAATCTGCTCTGGCCGAGCGATGAACCAAACCGCGTTCAAAGAAAAATGCGGGAATGCCGGCGGGTTTGGCTTCAAGAATACGAATAAGAGGAACGACATTGGATGTATTAACCGCGCGGTCGCAGCGAATTGCTATATCGATGCCATACTCTTTAAGATCTTTCCTATGGTTATAATAAGTACCATTTGACAATATTGATTTTAAGTCATGCCCTTCTTTCCAGAGTGTATAAGTGCCACGTAATTTATTAGGCAGTTTTAAAACTTGTTCGCTATTAAGTTCGATTTGTTCGGACATGTCCAGTCCTCCCACGTATTCATTGAATAAGGTTTTGAGTTTTTCAGGTGTTAAGTTGTAAGCCCATTGCAGAGTAAGATGTTCGATAATCGCTCTGTTTTCCGGGTGAGTAAATTCAGTGGTCAGGTTTCGGCCGTCAAAAGTTGTGTCTTTGAGTTTTCGCGATAATAAACGCAGCTCAACGCGCAGTTTATTATCGATCCACCTCTTAAATTCAGCGTCACTAGTCAGTTGTATTTCTTCAATTGATACTTTACTACTCCTTTTGGTCTGTATTTCGTCTGCCTTGCAGTAGCACACAACCTTCCAGTGCCTGCTAGTGCTGCCAAAGCTCAAGGTTCCGCGGTTGTACAGCGGTCTGCCATGCCGTGATTTAGCTTTAAATTCGGCGGCACGCAACCAAGCCTGCACGTCTGATCGACTGGGCAGGTCAAACATACGGTTGTAATCGATGCGAGTGAGCCGGTATTGACCTTTTTTAATATTATGGCGCTCAAAGTCGGTAGGCATTAGATTGAGATGCTCACAAAGCAAATCAAAAGTATCCAGCATTAACTCAAGCAGGTTGTCAGTCCCTACAATATTATGACCCTGTAGCCATTTGGCAGGATTGCCCTGTATATAGAGATGCGTAGCCAGCGGGGGAGCGCTGTAGTCCGGTCTGCCGTTTGCATCATTCGGCGGCGGGGCGCTGCCGACGCTTTTAACCATAATTTGCGATGACCAAGAGCCATGGACTTGCAATTTGCGCTCGCAGCTCCATTCAATCGTTTTATCTGGATTAAGCGCAATAACCTCTCCCGCATATAAGCGGGGATGGATTATTGGCAAAAAACAAGAAACCCAGTCAATCACAAGAAAACCCATTTATGGATATGGCTAAACGTATCAAGTTAGCTTTATTTGCTCAAGTGTTAAATGCCTGTGAACGGATGCCTAACCGAAGCCGTAGCGTTTGTAGCGTTTGTAGCGTTTGTAGCGTTTGTAGCGTTTGTGTAGCGTTTGTAGCGCCAAAAGAGGGTAAAAGTAAGTACAAAAAGGGTTAAAAAGAGGGGTTCTAGAGAGTCAAAAAGAGAATAAAAGTAAGTACAAAAAGGGTTAAAAAGAGGGGGTTCTGGAGAGTCAAAAAGAGAATAAAAGTAAGTACAAA
>NZ_LSZO01000091.1 GCF_001580025.1 Ventosimonas gracilis
AACGCATGCGCTTAAGCGTCAAAGCACGGCGCGTAGGTGCTCGTTGAGAACATTCTCAACAACCTCAACCGCTATAAGGGTTCGCATAAGCGAAAAGGGTTACGTTGAATGCGGCAGGGATAATATGCGTCCCTGCCGCATTTAATGTAACCCGGATTATGCGAGGCCGTCCCTCTTATTACCCCACCTTAAGCCTGTCTCCCGCCTGCATCCGC
>NZ_LSZO01000092.1 GCF_001580025.1 Ventosimonas gracilis
CTGTGTTGCTCGTCGTTCATTTGCATGAGCAAATTTCTCTCCTCGCGCCTTGCTGCGCGCAAAATCTGGCTCCGTCGCGGCCACGTTTGAGACGGGAACAGACCCTGGATTGGGGCAATGCTTAAAGGACATCACTGGGCACGACCTCCGCCAGACGATTGCCTTCCCATAGCACCAGGCGAATGGGCTTGCCTTCAAAGAAAAGCCCTTCGATCACCTCGCCAAGCACCTGCTCAAAATGGCCGGAAAATTCCACATCCGCCGCGACCAGCCAAGACACGCGCGGCTTCCAGGTCAATGTCCAGCCGCTTTGCTGCGCCCAAGTTAAAAGCTGGCTATGCACCGGCAGGCCACGGCGCAGTTGCCAGCGGCTGGGTGCTTGTTCGGCCACAGCAGGCTTGACCAGCCGCTCGCTGGCTTCACTGGCAAGTGCTGTTCGGCTGTCATCGGTCTGCGCCCAAGCGGCTAAAGGCGCTGCCGCCAGCCCTAATACGCCCAGCAAAACAGTCCCTTTCAGCGCATCGCGCATAGGTGCTCCTGATAAAAAAATCATGCTTTCCCCTGGAAATACTTGACAATCGTTCTGTTTCTTACAAGAGGTCGCAAATGGTAAGGATTGTCAAAAGAAAGTCAATACAAATCGTAAGAATTCACAAATATTTTACATTCTTGTTTTTATTTTTCTTTATATTTGCTGATTTTGCGGGCTTGGGCGTGCCGTCGTGTGGATTGTTGCCTACGGAAAAACCTTCGCTACCTGCTGCTAAATCTTAGGGTCTGCTCCCGCTTCAAACGTGGCCGCGACGGAGCCAGATTTTGCGCGCAGCAAGGCGCGAGGAGAGAAATTTGCTCATGCAAA
>NZ_LSZO01000093.1 GCF_001580025.1 Ventosimonas gracilis
GGCGTGCCGTACATCGTCGTGTTCCTCAACAAAGCGGACATGGTCGATGACGAAGAGCTGCTGGAACTGGTCGAGATGGAAGTGCGCGACCTGCTCTCCACCTACGAATTCCCCGGTGACGACACCCCGATTATCATCGGCTCGGCATTGATGGCGCTAAACGGCCAAGACGACAACGGCATGGGTACCAGCGCCGTGAAAAAACTGGTCGAAACCCTGGATGCCTACATTCCGGAACCGGTTCGCGCGATTGACCAACCCTTCCTGCTGCCGATCGAAGACGTCTTCTCCATCTCCGGACGCGGCACCGTGGTGACCGGTCGTGTTGAGCGCGGCATCATCAAAGTGCAAGAAGAAGTGGAAATCGTCGGCATTCGCCCGACTAGCAAAACCACCTGTACTGGTGTGGAAATGTTCCGCAAACTGCTCGACGAAGGCCGCGCCGGTGAAAACGTCGGCGT
>NZ_LSZO01000094.1 GCF_001580025.1 Ventosimonas gracilis
CGATAGAGTCTTTTTTAAAAGACGCACTCTCGCGCCCTTGCTGCTCGACCACCTCGCGCAGCGAGGGCGCGTTAAGCCAATTCCAAAACCTCTTGACAAGGCGTTTTTTCCACGTTGGAGCCGCGCGGACAGCATCACGCAGCCAACGGACAGCATCGCGCAGCCAGATGCGCGGGTTAAGGTTAGGCATGATCGGCCTCCTGTTGGGGTTGTGGTTGTGCGGCGGGAATATCGACCCACGGCAAATCCCGCCATTTCGCTTTAAACCGCTCAAATTCTTGTTGAGACTGCTCGCGAGCGGTCTCGCTGCGCCAATACGCGCAAGGATTCAGCAAAGGCGTGCCTTTAAAGCCCGGTGCATCAACAATCGCCACGGCGGCAAAAAGGCTTTTATCCTCATGGGAGCGCTGAAATATCGCCCATTTGTCGGCGGTAATCGCCACATAAAACCAGTCACATTTCCAGTCACACTTGACCTGCTCGGCACCGATAAAAAACAGCCCCTTAGACCCGCCGAACACAACGGCACCAGGCAAATGAGCGGCTACGGTTTGATCGTTGTTTAAGCCGTTAGGCATGGGTGTTCTCCTGTTGGGGCTGTGGTTGTTCGCCGAAAATATCGGGACGCAGCTCGTAGCGCGAAACGCCGGTTAGCGCCTCAATCGCCAGCACGCGGGTTGCGGGGACGACGCCGCAAGCGTTCATTCGCTGAACCGCTTGGTGGGTGCAGCCGAGCAACCTGGCTAACGCAGACTGCCCGCCGACCCGTTTACAAGCTTTAGTGATAGCCTTCATGCAAACCTTCCGAAAATCCTGCATCTGCTGCAACGAAAGATTACAGATATTTTTTTATGTGTGCAACCCGTTATTGTAGTGAGACGTGCAACAACTCGTTGTAGACTGTAGTCATGGACACACTAGCTAAGCGGCTTGCGCGGGCGCGCGAGAGCAAAGGACTGAATCAATCAGAGCTTGCCCGAGCACTTGGGCTTTCCCCGCAAGCGATACAGAACTGGGAAGGCGGCAAGTCAAACCCGCGCGGCTCGCGGTTAAATGATGTCGCCTCTGTCTTGGGGATCACTGTTCAGTACCTTGTAACGGGAGATGATGCGCCAGCCCCCGCACGCAGTGTTGAGACAAATGCAACATTGCTTGCACCGATCTCCCCGTGGTGCAGTGATACCCCCGTTGACGGCAGTGAAGTAGTTGTTCCCCTCTTGGAAGAAGTTGAGTTAGCCTTGGGCAAAGGTGCAGTAGTGGCAGAGTATTACAGCAGCACAAAGGGGATCCGCTTCAGTCGCGAAATACTGCATAGACACCACGTATTGCCCAATGATGCGGTGTGTTTCAAGGCCATTGGCAACAGCATGGAACCTGTATTGCCAGATGGCAGCGTTATCGGCGTAAACAAGGGCAGCACCAACATAATCGACGGCAAAATATACGCGCTTAGTCACGGCGACCTTTTGCGCGTAAAAATACTCTACCGAATGCCCAGCGGCGGCTTGCGCATGCGCAGCTACAACGCCGAAGAGCACCCCGACGAAGAATACACAGGGGCGCAAATACAGGAGCAATCGATAAAAATAATCGGGCGCGTTTTTTGGTATTCCGTCATGCTGTAGCAAGGTTTTATTGTAATTCATTGACTTCCCTACAAAAAATGGGAGGTCATTTTTTTAGGAAAAATTACAACAAAGGCTTGCTGGGTGCAACTTTATATTGTAAATTACCTTCCATCCCCACACGGACAGAAGGCACCACAACCATGAAAACAGACGTCGTAAGCATCGGCGAAGAAAGCTACCAGATCATCGCCAGCAATATGCACAGCGGGCGCGTCATCAACAGAACCATCCGCCGCAGCGACGCCATAGAACTCCTGGCGTACTACCACCAATACCGCGCGATGCAGCAAAAAGACCCCAGCGCGATGCACAGGGGGCTTATGGAAGGGACGGGGAACCGCCTGC
>NZ_LSZO01000095.1 GCF_001580025.1 Ventosimonas gracilis
ACAGGCGCAACTTGCCGCCGTATTAAAATCCACCGGCGAGGCGGCAGGCTTTAACCGTGAACAGCTTAACGAGATGGGGCAAGCGCTGGCGGACGCCACCACCTTTGACGCCGGCAGCATCACCCGTGCGCAAACCGCCCTGCTGGCCTTTAGCGGCATTGTTGGCGACGACTTTGTAAAGGCGCAGCAAGCCGCCGCCGATATGGCCGCGCGTATGGGCACCGACA
>NZ_LSZO01000096.1 GCF_001580025.1 Ventosimonas gracilis
GAGCCCTGAACCTGCAATTTGCGTTCACTTCTCCACTCAATCGTTTTGTCTGGATTGAGCGCGATGACCTCACCCGAGTAAAGGCGGGGGTGGGCTATCGGCAGAAAACAGGAGACCCAATCAATCACAGCAAAAACCTGTCAAGCCCTGAATATGGGCTAAACGTACAGGATTCAAGTTTTTCTTGTCAACAGAATTTGGGACAAAAAGACCTAATTAAGGCCTTTGAAGATAACGACCATTACTATGAGCACAACGAAACGCAGCGAATTGGTGACATCATGAATATCGCCGAAAACCTGAAAAAGGCCAGAAAAAACAAGGGTCTATCGCAGTTGGATGTAGCCGAAAAAATCAGAGCCGGAAAAACGACATATTCAGCATGGGAGAATGGAACGAACCCGCCACCAGCGGACAAGTTAGCTTTACTGGCTCAAGTGCTGGATGTGTCTGTGCATGACTTGGTATTTGGTGAAAAAGAAGAATTAGACGGCTCGCTAAGAGACCTTTTTAGGCGTTTTGCTGAATTACCTGAAGAAATCAAACCACAGGCAACCATGATGCTTCGTTCTTTGCTTTTCAGCTTTGAAAATGTAGCCGCAGCAGCTTAAACCAAGGCAGCGGAGACGAGCAGTAAGCGGGTAGAAATCGAGTAGCAGGAGAAGAGCAAAAAGCGGTGCAGTTTGAAAGTGGGAGTCTCATAGATGAGAGTAAAGTAGGGTATCACTAGTACCCTACTTTCAATTTGGCTTCTGAAAGTCCGTTTCTTATTCCATTAGGGAATAAGAAAAAGCG
>NZ_LSZO01000097.1 GCF_001580025.1 Ventosimonas gracilis
TAGCGTCCGTTTCATGACCACCTCCTCGGCGGTCAGTAAAACCGGACAGTTCATTTGCTACTGATGCGGACAGATTACTTATCACTGACATCACTGCTGCCTTGTTGTTGACGCCGCGTATGGGGGCGGCCAGTTTTATTGTCTACGTGATTGCAGGGCAGATGCTGACCTCGTTGTTGATTGACCATTTCGGATTGGTCGGCTTGACCGTGAAAGAGGTCAACCTCGGCCGCATTGGCGGCGTGGCGTTGATATTCGTCGGCATGCTGCTTGTGCAATGGTCTACGACCAGAGGGGGTGCGCCATGAGCCAAAAACTTTTCGCATTCAGCGTTCTGTTGATATTGGCGTCTGCTGTAGCGATTGTCACTGGCTGGCAAGTTCCGGGAACGGCGGATGAAAGTGCAGCCGCACATGGCCGTCGTTCAATGTCTGGTAGCGTTTGGGCTGCTCCGCCGCGAGACGGCAGCAGGCTTTGCTGGTGCGTATGGGCATGGGCGCTGCGCTGTTTTCCACGTTTCGCATACGAATAACTCCGCCTCGCATAGGCTTTAAAAATAAGGGTCTTAGGAAGCAAACATGTTTTTATGGCATGATAACTTCCTGATATTACTGGTAAAAATAGGTACTTCAAACGTTCGAAAATCA
>NZ_LSZO01000098.1 GCF_001580025.1 Ventosimonas gracilis
ATAGTGATCCGGTAACAGCATGCAAGCGGGCAAACTGCGCCACCGCGTAGAGATACAGCGAGCCATTAATAGCCAGGACGCACAAAGCGGCGCGAATATCGAAACATGGCAAACAATAGCCCGCGTCTGGGCAAGCCTTGAACCTTTATCCGCACGCGACTTTATTGCCGCACAAGCGGCGCGAAACCAGATCACGGCACGCGCGGTCATCCGCTACCGCAAACAAATCACGGCGGGCATGCGACTCATCCACGCAAGCGGCCATTATTTAAT
>NZ_LSZO01000099.1 GCF_001580025.1 Ventosimonas gracilis
TTCAGCAGCAGCCACGCTTTCCAGTTGTTTCTCTGTGTCACGGGTGAGCGCCTCCATTTGTGCATATAGGGCTTGTTCTTGCCGTCTGGCGTTGTCCAGCGCCTCATTTAGCGCTTGGGTGTAGCGCTGCTGTTCGCGGCTTTCGTGCAATTTGGCGCTGTTGTCGCGCCATTTGTAGCCTAGTCCTGCGCCGATCAGTAGTGCGGCGGGCAGGGCGAGGCTGATGAGGGACGTGGAGAATGTAGGCATTCATGCAGAGCGATTAAAATAAAAGTGTTGAATTTTGCTCTTTGCGAGAGTACAATACGCCTATTGCTGAAAGGGGCGCTTTATGAAATACAACGAATTTAAGCGGTGGTTGCAAAAACAAGGCGTGGTCTTTGCCAAGTCTGCCAGCGGCAGTCACTTTAAAATTCGTTATGGCAACAAACAAACGATTTTCCCTAATCATGGCGCAAAAGAAATCAGCGAGGCGCTGCGCAAAGACATCATCAAACAACTTGGCTTGTCTGAAACCAAGTAAAGGGAGGCGGTTATGTATCACTATCCAATTAACGTTCATGCTGAAAACAGCCATTACTGGTCATCCTGTCTTGATATTCCAGAAGCGCATAGTGCTGGCGATACCTTGGATGAGTTGCTGGGTAATGCAGTAGAAGGCATTGAGTTGGCGCTTGCGATTTATGTTGACCAAGGACGGCGTATTCCTGCGCCTTCGCCTGTCCGTCAAGGGCAGTATGAAATCCACCTGCCTGCGTTGACCAGTGCCAAGATTGCGCTATGGAATGCGCTTTGCCAGCGCGGCCAATGCGTCGCAGACCTTGCGCGCACGCTGGGAGTTTCGCACACGGCAGCCAGTCGATTAGTGGATTTTTCGCACCATTCCAAAATAGAGCGGGTCGAGGAAGCGTTAAAAGCCCTTGGCCTGCGGCTTGAGGTGCGGGATGTGCCGGATTATGACTTAACGGCAACCGTGGCTTTTGCATAGCACTGTTCCCACGTTTTTGGGTGCGGTTTGCCGGGTCGCCAGTTGCACAGGTAGTAATCCCATGCGCTCATCACTTCGCCGATGGCAGGGAGCGG
>NZ_LSZO01000100.1 GCF_001580025.1 Ventosimonas gracilis
CGATAGAGTCTTTTTTAAAAGACGCACTCTCGCGCCCTTGCTGCTCGACCACCTCGCGCAGCGAGGGCGCGTTAAGCCAATTCCAAAACCCTTTGACCAGGCGTTTTTTGCGTGCCGGAATCGTTCTGCTGGCTTTGAAGGCATCGCGCAGCCAGATGCGCGGGTTAAGGCTGGGCATGGGAGTTCTCCTGTTGGGGTTGTGGTTGTTCGCCGCCTCGCAAGTCGGCAGGCTCTGGAAATACATCGTCTAAAGTGCAGTCCGCGCCAAGCGCCCTAAGTGCCGCCACAATTCGACGGCAATCGTTTAGCGCGGGCACTCTAACCCCCCGCTCATAGTTGCCTAGGCGAGACTGCCCCCAGCCGATTTTGCGGTAGAGGTCTGCTTGTGCAATTCCTGCCGCCCGCCTTGCCTCTCGAATACGATTCATTTGCCCTACCAAACAGCCAATTGCCAGCCATAGTAAAGCACGACTCGTGCTTATGCAAGCACGATAAGTGAAATCAAATCATCAAGAGGCGTGTTGGAATATGGACATGGAAAAACTAGGCGCACGCATTGCGCACTACAGAAAGAGCAAAGGGCTTTCGCAGGCAGAGTTGGCCAAAGCTTGCGGCTGGTCTTCGCAATCGCGCGTAGGCAACTACGAAAAAAATACCCGAGAACCCTCGCTAGATGACCTAAAAAAGCTGGCGGACGTCTTGGGCATTCCGCTGCCCGCTCTTATCGAAGAGCAAGACAGCGCAATAAACAATGTGCGGGCTGTAGAGATGCAGTCGCAGCGTTACTACAGATACCCACTAATTAGCAGCGTAAACGCCGGAACAGGCAATGAAGTTTGGGAGTGCTGGATGCCGGAACACGCGGAAGAATGGCTATATTCCACGGAAAACGCAGGCAAAAGGGGCTACTGGCTGACCGTTGACGGCCATTCGATGACCGCCACAACCTCGCCCAGCTTCCCGGAAGGCACGCGCATACTGGTACAGTCGGAAAGCTTCAGCGTCATCAACGGCAAATTCTACATTGCCCAAAACAGGGACGGCGAAACCACGTTTAAGCGCTATCAGCGCGATAGCGGGAAAGACTACCTTATGCCGCTCAACCCCGATTTTAGACCTATTGATATGGACAAAGACGGGTGGCACATCATTGGCAGGGTGCTGGACATTAAACTGCCGACCGGCACGCTCTAGCCACAACCCGCGATAACCCACAGCCCGCCACACGCGGGCTTTTTTACGACCGGAAGAAAATAAATAACGCAACGTGCTTGACAGTCAAAACACATGACGTGATAATTCTCCCATCCCCACACGGAAAGAAGGCACCCACCCATGAAAACAGACGTCGTAAGCATCGGCGAAGAAAGCTACCAGATCATCGCCAGCAACCCGCACTGCGGGCGCGTCATCAACAGAACCATCCGCCGCAGCGACGCCATAGAACTCTTGGCGTACTACCACCAATACCGCGCGATGCAGCAAAAAGACCCCAGCGCGATGCACAGGGGGCTTATGGAAGGGACGGGGAACCGCCTGC
>NZ_LSZO01000101.1 GCF_001580025.1 Ventosimonas gracilis
CGCCACATAACGCTTAAAACAGTCCGTGTCGGCACCCGCAAAAAGCAACCACTCGCGGTCACTGATGGTTATGGTTGGCATCGGGGAGGGTCTCCTTGTCCGTGGAAGCAAGCGGCGGCTTGCCGTAAATATCGTCGTAGGTAATCTGCAAGCCATGCAGTGCGGCCAGCGCAATTACACTCTGCGCAACGGTTGGTGGCAGTAGCTGGCGTTGGCACTCGTAATTACTGATGCTGCCTTGCGATAGCCCAAGAGCAGTAGCCAATCCTTTTTGTGACAGGCCAAGCTGATTACGTAGCTGCTTAAGATTATTTGCACTCATAAAGCAATATTAGCCAGACTGTTTTAACTTGTAAACAGTCTGGCTGTTTTGTGCTTATCAGTATGAGCAATACCCTGCTGCGCATGCCAGCTAAACCACTTACGCCAGAGCAAAAGCAAGACGCAGCACGGCTCGCGGCAATATTTGAGAAACGCAAAGCAGAGGACGGGCTAACTCAAGCCGTACTTGCAGATATCCTTGGTTATTCTGTGCAAAGTGCGGTTAGTCAGTACTTAAATGCGAAGATACCGCTAAACGTATCAGCCGCTACCAAATTTGCTAGTGGGTTACGTTGTCGTGTGGCCGATTTCAGCCCTTCAATTCAGTCAGAAATCGACAAAATAGCGGCTTTTGCGACCACTCATAAACAGGGCGCATCCCTAAACATTCCGCAAGGGATGGCAGGATCCACCTACACAGCGATTGAGATGTTGTTGCTTCCAACAGCAGAGCGAGTTGCTCTAAGCGCGGAGGAGCAAGCGGCTATTGCGTTTATGGAAAGCACCGCTGCTAAGAGAGAGCAATACCCTCAAAAACAGCCCGCCCGCCGCCTAAGCTACAGTTGATACAAGGCGGCTTGTCACTTGTCACGCCAAAACCAAGTGCTAATTCATAGATAGCAAGCGCTTAATACTTGGCAAAAATGGCCTGCTAAAAGATGTTGGAAACAGGATTATCCAAGGCTTTCTGCACCTTGGTGCGAAATAGTTGACTTAAAATATCAGCTAGACTAATATTAGTTCTACTAATCGCACGCCAAGCTAGGCACGCCGCCAAAAGGAAATTTGTTGAGCTGGACGGCAGCGACTTGCGTATCGCGCACAACACCAAGCAAAAGCCCCGCTTTGCAGCAGGATTTTAAGGACAACGCCATGAAAGCAGAAGTCACCAGCATCGGCAAAGAAAGCTACCAGATCATCGCCAGCAATCAGCGAAGCGGACGCGTCACAAAAAGCATCGTCAGCCGCGCCGAAGCCATAGAAGTCTTGGCAAGCCACTACCTCTGCTGCGTGGCGCACCGGTGCATACGCAGCCGGATAACAAGCTTGCGCTTAAAAGATGCAAGAGATTTGCTAGAAACCATCGGCGCAAAACGCGTAGCGACCAATGTTTACGAACTGCCTTTTGAGCTGACCAAAGAAGAAAAGGCACTGTTAAGAGCCAAGAAAGTAGAGCTGATTCGATTTTTCAGGGGGTGTAACCCCTACTCGAAAACCCGAGCCGCCGCCTAACCCCAACAAAAAGCCCCGCTTTGCAGCAGGGCTTTAAGGACAACGCCATGAAAAAGCAGGAAATGGGTCAGATGCTTTATTTCATCAGCGCAGCACGCAGTACGAAACCCAGAATAGTACCTACAACGCCAAGCACCCCAAGCATTGCCAAGGTCAGCCGGATAATCAATTTGTTACCTAGGGCCTCCATGTCTTTGCGCAGACCCGTTTCAAGATTCGTCAGCTTGCCATTGAGCCGCTCCTCAAGGTTGGTTATTCGACCCTCTAACCTAACCACATCCTCTTTTGTTGCCATCTTTTCAGCATTATTTTTAGCATCAGCAGCCAACTCTTTCACCTTGGCTTCTACCGCAGCCAGCACTTTGTCTCTCTCGTCAAAACTTTCACGGAATACTTCCGCCACGACTTCTGCCTGCTCTTCCGAATCCTTCGCTGCCTTGAGCTTTTTGGCGAATTGCAATGTATCAAACGAATTAAAAGCGGCTGCACTCATCTCTTTTCCTCGCTTAGCCAGTGCATTTTTCAATGTACCTATGTTAGCACCTCAAAAGACGTCCCCCAGCAACAAAAAGCCCCGCTTTGCAGCAGGGCTTTAAGGACAACGCCATGAAAAAGCAGGAAATGGGTCAGATGATTTATTTCATCAGCGCAGCACGCAGTACGAAACCCAGGATAGTACCTACAACACCAAGCACCCCAAGCATTGCCAAGGTCAGCCGGATAATCAATTTGTTACCTAGGGCTTCCATGTCTTTGCGCAGACCCGTTTCAAGATTTGCCATGTCTTTGCGCAGCCCCGTTTCAAGATTCGTCAGCTTGCCATTGAGCCGCTCCTCAAGGTTGGTTATTCGACCCTCTAGCCTAACCACATCCTCTTTTGTTGCCATCTTTTCAGCATTATTTTTAGCATCAGCAGCCAAATCTCTCACCTTGGCTTCTACCGCAGCCATCGCTTTGTCTCGCTCGTCAAAACTTTCACGGAAAGCCTGTGCCACGACTTCTGCCTGCTCTTCCGAAACCTTCGCCGCCTTGAGCTTTTTGGCGAATTGCAATGTATCAAACGGATTAAAAGCGGCTGCACTCATCTCTTTTCCTCGCTTAGCCAGTGCATTTTTTCAATCTACCTATGTTAGCACCTCAAAAGCCGTCCCCCAGCAACAAAAAGCCCCGCTTTGCAGCAGGGCTTTAAGGACAACGCCATGAAAAAGCAGAAAACAGGTCAGACATGTGGCATCAGCTTGATAATTATGCCAGCAGCAATACCTATGGAAGTCACAATCAAACCTACGCCAATAGTCAGCATTTTGCCGAGCTTGACAATCAAGCGATTTTCTAACCCTTCCATTTTGGCATTCATGCTCTGCTCAAGGTTGGTTATTCGACCCTCTAATCTAACCACATCCTCTTTTGTTGCCATCTTTTCAGCATTATTTTTGGCATCAGCAGCCAACTCGCTCACCTTGGCCTCTACCGCAGCCAGCGCTTTGTCTCTCTCATCAAAACCTTCACGCAGCGCTTTGTCCCGTTCGTCAAAACCTTCACGGAATGCCTGTGCCACGACTTCTGCCTGCTCTTCCGAATCCTTCGCTGCCTTGAACTTTTTAGCGAATTGCAATGTATCAAACGAATTAAAAGCGGCTGAACTCATCTCTTTTCCTCGCTTAGCCAGTGCATTTTTCAATGTACCTATGTTAGCACC
>NZ_LSZO01000102.1 GCF_001580025.1 Ventosimonas gracilis
AATCCGTGAAGCGACATCGCCGAAAATCTTCGCATACTCTCTTGTCGATCAAAACCTTGCGCGCCTAAAGATCACTCAAGGGCTTTTCGGACAAGAGCGCTCGCAAATCTTTTGCCTTGATTGATTGACGGTTCGATTGATGGGTTGCTGTAACACATCCCATAAGTCCTATCCGTCAATCAGTCACACTTCTATCACTTTCCCAAATTTTTAAAGAACGA
>NZ_LSZO01000103.1 GCF_001580025.1 Ventosimonas gracilis
CAATCATCGACATGAAAACATCTATCTGGCCTTGCTAAAATTACTGCGTGAACAGCCGCTTTGATCGCGTTTGCTTCCTAAGACCCTTGCAAATTACCCAAGCGGGCTAAATCGCTATTGATGCGCACTAATTCAAGCACGGCTTTTTTATCCATCACAGAGTGCAGCGGATAACCCATAGCGACTTCTCGCAAAAAACGCGCCGTGCTCATGCCAGCTTGTTTGGCGTTAGCTTCAATAATGGCCGCTTCATCATCAAAAACGGGCACACGCAAATGCTTACGGCGTTTGGCGCGTATTGCATTAACTGACGACGCATTGTCGGTTTCTTCCCTTGGTGTCATATCGCTTTTAACCGCTTTTAAGCCTCGCAGAGCAGGATGCCCGTTGAGCACAAAGTGCGAATAAGGGAGGTGAAGTTAGATAAGCGGCTTGCCGATTAGCTAACTTCACACATCCTGCCCGCTTTTTTAGGTGAACCTCAAAAACACGTGATGAACTATATGGCAGCTTTCGGTAAAATGTTCAAGTAGCTTGAAAAATATTTATCCAAATAAGCGCAAATAGTCGCAAATAATAGCAAATAAAAAGTAATTCACTTAAAAGTCACTCATTAAACACTTGCAAATTCCGCGAGTTCCTTTAAAAATCCAACCGTCTTATATCTTTGGCACACCGAGTTAATCGGTGTCATTAAAAATTTAGTTTTGCGGCGAGGAACGTATGGCAAAGCGTCTTTCTGAAAAAATTGCAATGCAAATGAAGGCTGACGCCAGAAAAGTTAGCGGGCATAGCCGCGCCATATTCCTGTCCTTGCGAGATGAAATCGAGGAGGCTGTATCGGATGGATGGACCCTGAAAGCCATATGGGCAACCCTCTATAAAGAGGGAATTGTCGAATTTAAGTATGGAATGTTTCGCCGCTATGCGCAGCAGATACTTAAGAAATCAGGAGTATCACCCAATGGCAAAATCTTAAAAGAGACCAGCGCTATAAAAAATGACGAGCACAGCACGGCATGGAGGAAGAAAAAAGAGAAAGCAGCAAAACTAAATTCACCAAGAGTTGAAAACTTTGAATATAACTTATCATCAGAAAATGTAAAGGATTTAATATAATGTCTACTATTCACATGGTTTTACAAGGTAAGTGCGGCGTAGGTAAATCCATGCTAGCCACCATGCTTGCGCAATTTAAAGTCAGCAAAGGGCAAACGCCAGTTTGCATTGATACCGACCCTGTGAACGCTACACTTTATGGTTTTAAATCGCTAAACGTTCAGAGGCTGGATATTTTGAATGATGATAAAAACGTAGATGCCAGCAAGTTTGATGACTTAATCGAAATTATCAGTGGAACCAGCAATGATGTCATTATTGATAACGGCGCAAGTTCATTTATTCCTTTGTCCTCTTATATTGTGGCTAATGACATCGCATCCGTTTTTCAGGATATGGGACACCAACTATTCGTGCATACTGTTATCACGGGCGGGCAAGCACTGCCGGATACATTAGTAGGATTTGATGCATTGGTTAGACAGTTCCCCGACGAATGCGCTTTTGTCGTTTGGCTTAATCCCTATTGGGGAAAAGTAGAAAGTGAAGGATTAAGCTTTGAGGAAATGAAAGTTTATAAAAACAACGCTGATAGAGTAATTAAACTGGTAGAAATTCCAATATTTACGGCAGAAACCTTTGGGCGTGATTTTTCGGATATGCTCAAAGCGCGCCGAACTTTTGATGAGGCCATTAACGACAAATCGTTAAAAATCATGCAGCGTCAACGACTAAAAATTATTCAATCCAAGATTTTTGGCGAGTTAGGCAACGATAGCGCACAGGTACTGCTATATGGATATTGACTTGGATGCACTGGCCGCAGAAATTGGCAGAAGGCATGGGTTAAAACTGGATAAAGATGATCCGATTATGATTGTCGTCACTGCCGTTGCAATGCTGGAACAGGAAATGTTCCGGCATAAGCAAAAATTGATGGCTGAAGTCGTGTCGGAAGTGGAAGCCTTTATGACGCGCAATAACGAATATATCAGCACTATTGTTAATCAGATGCTCGGAGAAGCAAAAAACCAAGCTCAGGCAATTATCAATAAAACACTGATTGAAAGCAAAAAAGACTTGCAAGAAGCGATAACACAGACCGTACAGACCAGGACAGCTAACATCAGGGCGCAGCTTGAGCCTTCCATAGAGCGAGCAAGACAAGCGGCCTACATGAGTTTGATGGCTGGCGGCGTGGCTGTTTTGGCTGCCATGATTGTGCTGTGGGCTTCTTTATTTGCTTGATATTCGCTACAAGATATTTATGATTTATCATAACTAATTGATTTTATAGATTATTAATTTTAATCCGTCCAATCCTGCATCATCACCCGCCGTTGCTCGACGTATTCGGCGTGGTTGTAGGTCGCACTGGTTCTGTCCGGGTCGGCGTGCGACAACTGCGCATCCACCCATTTCTTCGGATAGCCCAATTCATTGAGCGCGGTCGAAATCGTGGCGCGAATGCCGTGGCCGGTCAGTTGGTCTTCGTAGCCCATGCGGTGCAGCGCTTTGTTGAGCGTGTTCTCGCTGATGCGCTGTTGCAGGCTACGGTCGCCGGGCAACAGATAGGTTTGCGCGGGTTTGAAGTTGTCCAGCAAATGACGCACGATTTCCTGCGCCTGCATCGATAGCGGCACGATGTAGGGCGGGATGTCCCTGATGCGCTTGCGCCCTTTCTTGGTCAATTGCTTGCGCTGCTTGAGGTGGACGACCGGAATCAGCCACAGCCCCCGGTCAAGATCAAACTGATCGGGCGTCGCCAGCCGCAACTCGCCCGTGCGCACCCCCGTCAACAACAGTAAGCGCACGCCCAATTGCGTGTTCAGCCGCCCCGGATAGCGGCGCAGCGTTTGCAACATCAAGGGCAGTTCGGGCATGCGCAGGAACGGATTGTTGTTCACCGGCGGCAGCGGCAGGGCGACCACGTCCAGATCAGTGGCCGGGTTTTCCTTGAGATTGGGGACGACCACAGTGGCGTAAGTGAACAACTGTGTGAACCACGTCCGCAACTTCTCGGCCACCGACAGCGCATCACGTTTTTCCACCTTGGCGATGATGTCCAGCAGATGCGCGCACGTGATGTCGTGGATGTTCATGTGCCGCAGCACCGGGAACACATCTTTCTCGAACATCCTGGGGATTTGTTCCAGACTGGTCTGCCGCCCATCTTCCAGCGTCAGGCGACGGTGCTCCAACCACTGCTTGTAGACCGCCATGAAGGTGTGCTCACCCGCCAGCACGATAGCGTGCCGTTTACGCTTGCGCTCGGTGTGCGGATTGATGTCTTTGGCCAGCAGCGCCCGCGCCTCATCACGCAGGTCGCGAGCCTCGCGCAAGCCCACTTCAGGATAAATCCCCAGCGACATGCGCTTTTGTCGGCCCGCCCAGCAGTAGCGGAAGTGCCACGATTTGCCGCCTTGAGGGGAAACGGCCAAGGAAAGACCGTCAATGTCGCCAAGCGTGTATGCCTTGCCGGTCGCCTTGGCGTGGCGAACGGTTGCATCGGAAAGTGCCATGGTGCCAACTCCTTAAGTGAAGAGTTGGTCCAGATACTTGACCGATTTACCGCGCCCTTCCAGCAACAATGCGCACTGCGCTTTACCCGTATTGATGGACTAGAAAATGGACTAAAACGTCGTGGATACGAGTGGATTTCACTGGATGTCAGCAGACTGAGAAAAGATAAAATTCTCAATCGTGACAGTCACTTACAACGCTCTTTGGACTTCAGCAGAAGTCCTTGGAACATTGAAGTGGAGCGGGCAGCGGGAATCGAACCCGCACCATCAGCTTGGAAGGCTGAGGTTCTACCATTGAACCATGCCCGCTTGGAAAATTGATGGTGGAGGGGGAAGGATTCGAACCTTCGAAGTGAAACACGTCAGATTTACAGTCTGATCCCTTTGGCCGCTCGGGAACCCCTCCAATAGGGAGGCGGCATTTTCCTCGCCCACTGCTGGGCTGTCAAGTTGTTTTGCGCAAAGCACCTTGCCTTATGCCGCTTTTACAGCACGCTTGCAAGGTTGCTGCAAGGGGCGCTGTGCTGCTCCAATTGGCCAAAATCCGCCGACAGGGTGCGCAGTGTTCCAGCATCCACGAGCTGCTGATCCAGCAGACGCAGCCAATAGCGGCGCTGCGTTCGTGAAAGTTCAAGCAATTGGGGCTGATAGCCGGTCTCTTGCAATCGCCGCCTGAGCCGGTCGGCTTGTTCGTGGCGGGGAAACAGTCCCAGCGAAATGCCGTTACTCAGTTCGCCTTGGGGAATGTGATGGCTTTCTATGCCTTGTGCTTTAAGTACCTCAATCTGCTGCAAGGCGGCTTGCCTGGAAGCGAGCGGCGACAGGTATAGCCAATAATCCAGTGCGCCCGGTAAATCAATCGCTTGTATCTGAGCGCGAATATCCAATCCGGCAAGGCGTTGGCGCAGGGCATTGGCTTGGTCTTCGCGCTCAAGACTACCTAAGAGCTGGCAAGTGCTGCTGTTAGCTGGCGCCACCTTATCACTGGCTGCGCTTTTCGGTTTTAGCTGCCCCGGTTCCAGTTCGCTGAGCAGGCGGATACCGGGTTCGTCCTCTTGTTGATAGCGAACAGGTACAGTGCCTGTCGGCGCAGAGGGTTGCCCGCTCCACAGCAGCAAACAAAGTAGATTTAAAGCCAATAAGAAGAAAAATACCCAGCGCATGCAAAATCTCTTAAGGCAGCGGGCAGGCAATCGCCAGCCCAATAAACATCAGGTCTTGGCGCACCTGCGCCTGCGGCAATACCGGAGCTAAAAGCGCAGCATCGCCACCGGTCAGGAACGTTTGAAAATCATCACCCCAATAGCGCTGCGCCAATTCAAGCTGTTTTTGGGCAAAACCTTGCAGCATCAGCGCGCAGCCGCGCTCAACGGCTTCTACGGTGGAGCGCCCGGGCGATAACTCATAGAGGACATTGGCAGCAGCACTATCTTTATAGCGGATTCGTCCTGTGTGGCCGCGTAGCTGGTTGCGCATTAGCGGCATGCCGGGGCAGATAAAGCCGCCAAGATGCTCGCCATCATTGGCGATAAAATCTGCGGTGAGTGCCGTGCCTAAATCGAATATCAAACAAGCCCCTTTTGCTTGTTGATAGGCTCCCAAGATAGCTACCCAGCGGTCTATGCCAAGGCGCTCGCAGTCGATATAGCCGTTGCGCACCTGTCCGCAGGAGGCTTCGGCACGGGCACATTGAGTTTGTACGGCATAGCGAGCGGCGATTTGATTAACCAGTTCGCGGCATTCTTCATCGGTGCGCACACAGACCATGCGTGCCGCCCGCAAGCTAAGATGGGGCACCTCATTCAGTGCTTCAAACAGTTGTTCAGGTTGATGAACTGCGCCGTTCGCCAAGATTTGCGTCGCATGCAAAACGCGCCATTTAATCAGGCTATTGCCACAATCCAACTCAAGAATCATGCGCCAGTCTCAAGCTCAATTCCCCTGCGCTAAAACGCTGTTCACCGGCTGCGGTTTGCAGACGCAAAGCACCACGCTCATCAACGCCCAATACCTTTCCTGTGATCTGCCCTGCGCCTGAAATCAGCACGGCTGATTTCCCTTGCCACAGATGATGGGCTTCCCATTGCTCGCGTAATGCGGAAAAACCTTTGGCAAAGTGGATTTGCAAATAATCTCGCAAGTGTTCGCTTAGGCGAATGGCTAACTCGGTGCGGTCACAAAGGTGGCCTAATTCCAAGAACAGCGAAGTCCAAGGCTGATCAATCCCGACAGCCTCCACGCGCCGATTGACGTTAATGCCGATGCCGATAACCAGATGGCAAACGGCAGACGGGTCGCCGGAGAGTTCCAGCAAAATACCGGCTATTTTGCGATCGTCAACCAGCACATCATTCGGCCATTTCAAACCGGCGCGAGTAAGACCGGTTTCATGCAAGGTTTTCAGCAGCGCAAGCCCCGCTGTTAGGCTTAAGGCTTCGATGGGCTGTGCCGCGCCGTCCAAACGCAGTGCCAAGCTGTAGTACAGATTTTCCGCAAAAGGGCTGACCCAATGCCGGCCCCGTCGCCCGCGACCGGCGGATTGGCTTTCGGCAAGCAATAAGCAGGGCGCGGGATTGCCCGCTTCCAACAGGCGCATGGCTCGCGCATTGGTTGAATCGGTCTCATGCAGCAGATGAAAGTCCCAAGCCAATGCTTCGCAAGCGCTTTGCAGACGCGGCTTATCCAGTAATGATAAAGGCTGTGCCAAACGGTAACCCTTACCGCGCACTCGATGCAGCGTCAATCCGCACTCAACCTCTGCGCGCTGCAACTGTTTCCACACCGCGCTGCGACTGATGCCAAGCGCCTCGCCCAACGCAGCACCGGAATGAAAGTGGCCATCTTGCAACAGTCGCAGCAGTGCCAACATGGTCACGGTTCTCCCCATCGCCCGCTTGTCAAAGCCATTTTAAAGCGCGGCATTATAGCCATTCGTCAAATAAAAACCCCCGCCCAAGTAATTGTACTGAGGCGGGGGTTTTGGATGGGTGCTTGACGATGACCTACTTTCACATGGGGAGACCCC
>NZ_LSZO01000104.1 GCF_001580025.1 Ventosimonas gracilis
GGTTTTGGAATTGGCTTAACGCGCCCTCGCTGCGCGAGGTGGTCGAGCAGCAAGGGCGCGAGAGTGCGTCTTTTAAAAAAGACTCTATCGACTATTTGAGTGATGTATGGAAGGAAATTGGCGCGATAAGAGATCAAGCCACACATTCAGATCGTCGTCTATCAGCTCTTGAAAAGCAGATGGCTGGTAATTCCTCCGTTCCGCAGGATGTTGATGCAGCGAGGCAAAGCCCGGCATGAGTGTTCTTGCAGCGGCGGCCTTCCCCGCGAAGGCTTTAAATAGTTCGGCAGGGTTGGGGTGGGTTTCGACCA
>NZ_LSZO01000105.1 GCF_001580025.1 Ventosimonas gracilis
TGGGCAGACTCGAACTGCCGACCTCACCCTTATCAGGGGTGCGCTCTAACCAGCTGAGCTACAGACCCAATTCATTACGCCCATCCAAAACATCCTGTCCGCAGCTGCCGACCTCACCCTGCTCTCTACCTAGCAGCAGGGGGTGCGCTCTAACCAGCTGAGCTACAGACCCAATCGTTCTACATGCAAATCAAGCAATAGGTGTGAGCACTCGGCGCGCCAAGGCTTTCGTTAAGGAGGTGATCCAGCCGCAGGTTC
>NZ_LSZO01000106.1 GCF_001580025.1 Ventosimonas gracilis
AAGGTTGTACACATTGGCTGCATGCTGCGCCTAGTCTGGCGAAATTTTGAGCAGCAGCGCGGCTCGCGTTTGAAGCGGGAACAGACCCTAATTAATTGCTTGGGGCGAGAAATGCTTGGGGCGAAAGCCCAGTAGTGCAAGACTGCCGAAATAAGCCAAAGCACCACCTGCCACCAGTAACGCAAGGCGAACTAAACGCTCAGCCATGGTTCCCTCTGCCCAAGGCGGCAATAGCGCGAGCAAGCTCAGCAGCGCCGCGCTCATCAGCACCAGTGCCACGGCCAGTTTGGCCAAAAACGACCACCAGAGCGCTTGCGGCTGGTACAAATTGCGCCGCCGCAGTTGCCAGAATAACAGTCCAGCATTTAGACAAGCCGCCAGACTGATGGAAAGCGCGAGCCCCACATGCGCAAGCCCCAACCCCCAAACCAGCAACAGATTGAGCGATTGCGTCGCCAGCAGACTAATCAGCGCGATACGCACCGGCGTTTTAATGTTCTGCCGCGCATAAAAACCGGGCGCGAGGATTTTCACCAAAATCAGCGCGAGCAAGCCAATGGCATAAGCGATCAGTGCTTTTTGTGTCATCAATGCATCGCTGGCGCTGAATTTTCCGTACTGAAACAGCGCCACGGTCAAAGGCTCGGCCAGCAACACCAATGCCAGCGCACAGGGTAGCGCGAGCAAAAAGCACAGTCGCAGTCCCCAATCCAGCAAACGCGAATAGGCTGCCGGGTCGGCACTCGCGTAAGTTTTGGCGAGCGACGGCAGCAAAATCGTACCCAGCGCCGCGCCCAGCACGCCGGACGGCAACTCCATCAAGCGATCGGCGTAATACATCCAAGACACTGAACCTGCCGCCAAAAAAGAAGCGAAAACAGTATTGATAATCAAAGAAATTTGGCTGACCGAAACGCCCAAAATGGCCGGTCCCATCTGCCGCAGCACGCGCCAAACGGCGCTGTCACGAAAATTAAGGCGTGGCAAAACCAGCATGCCGATACGCTTTAAATAGGGCAGTTGCCAAGCCAGTTGCAGCACCCCGCCGAGCAGCACGGCAAAGCCCAGTGCCAATACGGGCGGATTAACATGCGGGCTAACAAACAGTGCACAACCAATCAGACTGAGATTAAGCAGGCACGGCACAAAAGCCGGTACCGCAAAACGATTCCAGGTATTGAGAATGGCTCCCGCCATCGACGATAAAGAAATCAATAAGATATAAGGAAAAACCCAGCGCAGCAGTGAAGTGGTCAGGGCAAATTTTTCTGCGTCACCGGCAAACCCCGGTGCACTCAACCAAACCAGACAAGGTGCAATCAACACGCCAAGCAAGCTGGTTAGCGCCAGTGCCAAGGTCAGCAATCCACTGATATAGGCAATAAAGGTACGACTGGCCTGCTCGCCGTGCTGCGTTTTGTATTCGGCCAAAATCGGCACAAAGGCTTGGCTAAACGCCCCTTCAGCAAAAATCCGCCGCAGCAGATTAGGCAGCCGAAACGCGACAAAAAACGCATCACTGGCCATGCTCGCACCAAACATCCGCGCTATCAGCACATCACGTACAAAGCCCAGCACGCGCGACAGCATCGTCATCGAACTGACCGTCGCCAGCGTTTTAAGCAAATTCATTGAGGATTGATCATTAAAAGGGTGAGTTTTGAGCGAAAAAGGGCTGCCATTTTGCAGGCAACTTGTGTAAATTGCAGCCCGCGCCGGATTAGCTCAGCAGGTAGAGCAGCGCACTCGTAACGCGAAGGTCGTAGGTTCGATTCCTATATCCGGCACCAAAATAAATTACAAATCAATAAATTAAAGAATTTATGAGGCGTTTTGGGGCTTGCTCAGTTTCCCTGCGCTCACTTAAGCGCTTTTACGCCGCTTCATAAGCTAGTCCCGCTACTCGTCTTCGGTCAGTTTCTGCCCCGAAGTTTTGCGCCATTGCTCAGCTTCTCCAAGCAACTGGGCGAGCAGGGCGGTGCGGGTTCTTTCTGCGCCGCGTTTTCGGCTGCAGGGCATTTTTATGGCGAGTATTCAGAAGGTTGTAATGCTGTTTTCTGCTGAGCTGCACTCGACCTTGGACTGCCGCTCATCAACGGACTACGAAAAGGTGATGCTCAATTAGTAAAATCACGCCATCACCTGTACGGAAAAACTTGACCACGAAGTGTAGAGCGTTGTTCCCGAGCACTGTGACCATTTATTGAGCGCTGGTGAAAAGCAAAGCAATCAAAGGATGATGATGCTCTCGTTTCCCGTACATTAAGCGAGAGTTTAATGCTCGACTTATAAGCTTTTATTGAATGATAAAAACATTTGGGGAAGCCGCATAAAGCCACTTCCCCAAACAGGACATAAAATCGTCAATTTAATGCAGGCTGTCAGTTTTTACCAAACAACGCGCGCAGCCGGAAATTAGCCTTGGCATAGCCCTGCATGGCAGAAGCCTCGAACCAGATTTTGGCATCTTTAAGCTTCTTTTTCAGGGTATATAAGATGCCCATATTGTATTTGGCGGTTGCATTACCCTGATTAGCCGAAAGTTGGAACCACTTTAAGGCAGTATCCAGATTTTGCTGGATACCTTGGCCGTTTAAATACAAAGTACCCAAATCGTTTTGCGCATCCGCATCACCGCGACCCGCCGCACGCTCAAACCATTTTCTGGCTTCGACCGGGTCTTTTTTTACATACAAGCCATTCAGATACATATAACCGATACGGTATTCTGCTTTTGCATTACCTTTTTTGGCTATGGGAAGCCATTTCCCATAGGCAGCCTTGTAATCCTTTTGATAAAAGCTGTGCAGACCGGAACGGTAGTCAGGGTCTCTGGCATCCTTGATAAGGCTGAAGGTTGCCCAGCTTAAATTAGGTGCAAGGAAAAGAAATGCCGCCAATAGCGCGCTGAAATAAACTTTCGATTTGCTGCTTCCCATGATAAACACATCCATTTATTGCTAACAGGAAAATAGTAAGTAAGGTCATGAGGTCACAACGACTACCATTACTGCGAGCAAAACGAATGACTACTGGGCAAAACGATGCGAAACGACTATCCAGTGCGACCAGCGAGGGATGCTACGCGATTTTTATACGCTGAACAAGTGCGCATGTCATGCTGTCAGTGATAAGTAATCTGTCCGCATCAGTAGCAAATGAACTGTCCGGTTTTACTGACCGCCGAGGAGGTGGTCATGAAACGGACG